>JAXITB010000016.1:0-15944 GCA_034680305.1 Polaromonas sp.
ATTTCACCGTTGACCGCAAGACGGTGACCCTGACCAACGCTGCCCGCAGCACCACCTACGACGGCCTGAGCACCTACGCGGTACTGGCCAACGGTGCCAGCTTCGCGATCAATGGCCTGGTGGGCTCCGATGCGCTGGCCTCGGTCACTCAAACGCCCAGCGGCCACGTGGGCTCGGCTCTGGGTGTTGCCCAGGCTGGCAGTTTCAGCGTCAGCCCGTCTGCGGCGGTGCTGAGCACGGGCAATGCGGCCAACTACAGCTTCATCTATGTGGACAGCACCCACACGGTGAGCAAGGCCAACGCGACGGTGACGGCCAACAGCGGTACGGTCACCTATAGCGGCGCGAATCAGACGGTGAGCGGCTTTAGCGCAACGGGTCTGGTCGGGGGCGAGACTCAATCTGTACTGACGGGTGTGAGTGCCTCGCGCACGGCCAAGAACGCTGGCACCCATGTGGTGACGCCCAGCGGCACAGACGCCAACTACAACCTGAGCTTTGTCGATGGCGCCCTGGTGATCAACAAGGCCAATGCGACGGTGACGGCCAACAGCGCTACGGTGACTTACAACGGGGCCAACCAGAGCGTCAGTGGTTTTACGGCCAGTGGTTTGGTGGGGGGTGAGACGGAAGCTGCATTGACCGGCGTGAGCGCATCGCGCACTGCCAAGAACGCTGGCACCTATGTGGTGACGCCCAGCGGCACAGACGCCAACTACAACCTGAGCTTTGTCGATGGCGCCCTGGTGATCAACAAAGCCAACGCCAGCGTCATTGCCAACAGCGGCACGGTGACTTACAACGGAGCCAACCAGACTGTGAGCGGGTTTACCGCCAGCGGCCTGGTGGGCGGCGAAACTGAGGCCGTGCTGACTGGCGTAAGCGCTTCGCGGACCGCCAAGAACGCTGGCAGCTACGCAGTCACAGCCAGCGGCACAGATGGCAACTACAACCTGAGCTTTGTCGATGGCGCGATGGTGATTCAGCCGGCTGTGCTGACCCTCACCGCCACGACCAACACCAAGAGTTTTGACGGCAACACCAGCGCTCAGGCGGTGCCCATGGTCAGTGGACTGCAGGGCACTGATTCGGTGACGAACGTTTCCGAGGCCTACGCCGATGCCAATCCGGGTAATGGCAAGAGACTTCGGGTACAGGGCGGCTATCGGATTGAAGATGGCAACTCGGGCGCCAACTATTCCGTCGTGCTGGTCGATGACTCCAGCGGCGTGATTCGCAGCCTGCCGGTGGCGGTACTGCCGCCGGCCGCGCCTGTGGACAGCCCCGTCAATGTCATTCAGCCATCCGTGAAGGTGGCCACATCAGGCAATGCGTCAATCAGTTCCAGTCCTGGGGTCAGCGTCAGCACCATCAGCCAGGCCAGCCAGCAGACGCCTGGCCTGGTGGCGGTGCTGGTTCCCGTTGGCACGGCAACGGCCGGCGCCGGTTTGGTGATTGCGCTGCCGGAGGCGGTTGTCGCGCCGGCTCAGGATGCGAGCGTTCCTGTTAGCGTGACGCTGCCTGACCGTCAGCCCCTGCCGTCTTGGATTCGTTACGACGCCAGCACCCAGTCGCTGATCACCACCGCGGTGCCGGCAGGCGCCTTCCCGATTGCGGTGTTGATCAATGTCGGCTCCCAAACGACGGTGGTGCAGATCTCGGAGAGCACCAGCGGGCGCTGAGGCAAGGCACAGGGTTTGTGGATGTGCCCCATGTGGAAGTGCCCCACATTGGGGGGAGCCGCTTCGGCGCGATGCGGCTTTCAAACAAGCACATCGCTTGAACCAAGGCCCATCGCCGCGAGGGCGCGGCTCCCACAGGCTCTTGTCAGCACCATGCTCTTTGGGTGGTGGCTCCTGCGAAGCCCCTGCTGACTTTGTGGGAGCGCCGCCTCGGCGCGATGCGGCTTTCAAACAAGCACAGCGCCTGAAAAAAGGCCCATCGCCGCGAGGGCGGGGCTCTCACACCCGCGCCGTGCGATCCAGCCTTATTGAGTCGCCGGCCAATCCAGGGATTCCTGGCGCACCTGACCCAGTCGGTCCGGGTCCCAGCTTTTTTCTTCCAGGTTCAGATGCCAGCGCTCGGGTGTGCGGGCTTGCGCCGTCACCAGCAGGCTGCTGCGGGTGCCGTAGCGGCCATCGGAAAAGCGCACCAGAGCGGTCGACAACTCTTTTTCGGCGGCCCATGGCACGCCGGTGCGCGGCAGCAGGTGGTCGGCCGGCTGCTCGCGATTGGCCAGGGCCTGCCAAAGTGGCTCGCGCAAAAGTGGGCCCTGCTGAGCCTGCGCCAGAGCCTGGGCCACCGTCTCGCGCAAGCGAACCGTCTTGGGCCAGGGCGTGTTCAAAAATGCATTGGACAAGCCGTACACGCCAGGGGCCAGGCGTTCTTGCTGACGACCGGCCCGTACCCCTTCCGGCCCAGGCTGTCGATTGCTCAGCCAGTGCCAATGGCCGCCAGCCGGTTCACCGATGACCAGGTTGAAGCCGCTGTAGGCCTGCAGGTCCAGGCCATTGAGAAAGTCTACGGCGCTTTGTTCGCTCTCCAGCCACGCCATTGCCAGCTCGCCGCGTGAGCGGACGCCCGGCGCCATGCTGGGTTCGCGCACGTTGGTGAGCATCGCGATGCGGCCCGTGAGATTCATCCCCAGCCAGGTGCCGCCGGCCCGTTCGTCGCGTCCGCTGACGATGGTCTGGCCCGCGGGCGAGCGCCAGCGGTGCAAGGGCAGGGTGGGGCGCTCGAAGTGCTCGTCACGGTTGGCCGCAATCAGCAAAGGCCAGCGCGGATGAGCGCCGATGGCAAAGGCGATCAGGCACATGGCATTGGCATACAGGCCATCGCGTTCAGATGTCCTCGAGCAGCGGGTAGGGCAGGGGCAAGACGCTCAGCGCAGCACCGTCGGCACCGCCCAGGCGCAACTGGCCAGCTGCGCTGTCTTCGGCCGCGCTGATCTGCATGGAGACGATGCCGTCGAAGCCCTGGCCATCGGGGCGGGGCGCTGCCGCCGCGACCAGGCCGCAACCCTGCTCAAGGTCGCTGGCATGGAACACCTCTTGGCCCAGGGCCAGGGGACTGGCGCTGTGGACGAGATAGGCTCGGCGCTTGAGGGTGCCACGAAACTGGCTGCGGGCCACCACCTCCTGGCCCGGGTAGCAGCCTTTTTTGAAGTTCACACCACCCACGGATTCGTAGTTGAGCATTTGCGGCACAAAGGCTTCAAAAGTGGCCGGCCCCACCATGGCGATGCCTGAACGCACGCTCAACCAGTGCCAGTAGGCCAGCGGCAACTCGGGCCCGCTTGGGGCTGGGGCATCTATGGGGGCCAGCCAGCAGGCGCGGCTCACTCCGGCGCCGGGGTAGAGAAAAACCACCGAGGCCGCCCCGAGGTCCATGCGCGACCAAGGCGCTGCGGCAGACTTGAGGGCATCGACCGCTGAGCCGCACAGGCCGATCATGCGGTATTCGGCTGTGGCATCGCTGAGCTTGGCTTTGGCTCTGAGCACGAACATCGACAGGCGCTTGACCATGGGCGCCACGCTGTCGCGCGCGCACAGCAGCAGCACTTCTTCGGCGCTGCGCTTGATCGCGATGAAGCTGACCTGCATCCGGCCCTTGGCATTGCAGTAGCCGGCCAGGCGCGCGCCGTCATCGCCGAGCAGCACGATGTCTTGCGTCAACTGGCCTTGCAAAAAAGAGGCGGCGTCGGCACCTGCGACGCGGATCACGCCCATGTGGGGCAGATCCATCTGGCCCGATTGCGCCCAGGGGGCGACTTGGCTGGAAGAGGGTGTAGACATGGCTGAATTATCATCGTCGGCCCTGTCACCCTCAGCCGTGGGTGCTTCCTTCAGCCGCGATCCCCCTTGCGTACCTTGCGCCGCCTCATCGCCATGGCCCTGCTGGCCCCCCTGCTGCTGGCCTTGGGGGCGGCTTGGTGGCTGCATGCCCCCTTGGCGCTGCGGCCGCCCGCAGGCGCGCAGGTGCTGGACTTGCAGATCGATCCGGGCACCAGCCCGCGGGAGGTGGCGCAAGACGTGGCCCAAGCCGGGGCGCAGGTGAGTCCGACCCTGCTTTTCACATGGTTTCGGCTTTCTGGTCAGGCCCGGCAGATCAAAGCGGGCAATTACGAGATCGTGCCGGGCAGCAGCCCGAGGTCACTGCTGCGCATGCTGGTGCGCGGCGAAGAGGCGCTCAAGAGCGTCTCGTTGCCCGAGGGCTTGAGTTTTTCGCAGGTTCGTGCGGTTTTAGCCAAGGCCGAAAACTTGAGGGCAGACACCCGCGACATGACGCCGGCGCAGATCATGGAAAAACTGGGCCTGCCCGGGGTTCACCCGGAGGGGCGCTTCTTTCCTGACACCTACTCCTACGGCAAGGGCAGCAGTGATCTGCAGGTGCTTGAGCGGGCAGCCCGGGCCATGGACAAGCGGCTGGCCCAGGCTTGGGCGCAGCGCGCTGACAAATTGCCGCTGCAGACGCCCGAACAGGCATTGATTTTGGCCAGCATCATTGAAAAAGAAACCGGCAAGGCTTCCGATCGCCCCCTGATTGGCGGCGTTTTTGTCAACCGGCTGCGGCTGGGCATGCGCCTGCAAACCGATCCGACGGTGATTTATGGCCTGGGCGATCAGTTCGACGGCAACCTGCGCAAGCGTGACCTGCTGGCCGACACGCCCTACAACACCTACACCCGCGCTGGCCTGCCGCCCACGCCGATCGCCATGCCGGGCAAGGCCGCGCTGCTGGCGGCGGTGCAGCCGGCGGCCACGCCGGCCCTTTACTTTGTGGCCCGCGGCGACGGCAGCAGCCAGTTCAGTGCGACACTGGACGAGCACAACCGCGCAGTCGACAAATACATTCGTGGGCGCTGAGGTTCTTGTGAATACGCACAACGGTCTTTTCATCAGCTTTGAAGGCATCGACGGTGCCGGCAAGTCCACCCATGTGGGGCGTCTGGCCGATGCCTTCCGGACGCAGGGACGCGTCGTAACCCTGACCCGCGAGCCTGGCGGCACACCGCTGGCCGAACAGCTGCGCACGCTCATCCTCAATCAGCCCATGGACGCGTTGACCGAAGCGCTGTTGATCTTTGCGGCCCGGCGTGACCACCTGCAGACCATCATTGCGCCCGCGCTGGCGCGGGGCGAGGTGGTGCTGTGCGACCGTTTCACCGATGCCACTTTTGCCTATCAGGGCCATGGCCGAGACTTCGACCTGCGTGTGCTGGCCCAACTTGAGCAGTGGGTCCAGGGACTGAACGGCCCCGAGCTCTTGCAGCCGCAGCTGACGCTGTGGTTTGACCTGCCCCCGGCCGTGGCTGCTGCCCGGCTGGCTGGGGCGCGGGTGCCCGACAAGTTTGAAGCTCAGCCGGTGGCATTTTTTGAGCGTGTGGCGGCTGGTTATGCCGCCCGGATGCAGGCCGACCCCAGCCGATTTGTGCGCATCCATGCCGATCAGGCGCCTGATCTGGTTTGGCAGGAAGTGGCCGCCAGCATGCGCGGTCGAGGGCTGATGCCATGAGTGGTCCTGAGGGCAAAGCCAGCCTGGCCCCCTGGCTGGGCACTCAGCTCAGCGGCTTGCTGGCCAGGCGCAGCCATGCGCTGCTCATCAGCGGGCCGTCGGGCCTGGGCCAGTACGAACTGGCGCTGGCTTTGGCCACCGCTTGGCTGTGCCAGTCGCCCACCGAGCAGGGCGCTTGTGGCCAATGTCCGAGCTGCCATTCGGTGTCGGTGCGAACCCACCCTGACCTTTGCGTGCTCATGCCCGAAGTCCTCAGTCTGGCCCTGCAGTGGCCATTGGACGAACGGGTGCAAGACGAGCTCGACAGCAAAAAGCGCAAGCCCAGCAAAGACATCAAGGTCGAGGCTGCGCGTGAGGCGGTGGCCTTCACCCAGATGACCCGCTCCGGTGGCGACACCAAGGTGGTGTTGGTTTATCCGGCTGAGCGCATGAACAGCATCACGGCCAACACCCTGCTCAAGACCCTGGAGGAGCCGGTCGGACAGGTGCGATTCATTCTGGCCAGTGAGGCGGCCGATCAACTCTTGCCAACCATTCGCAGCCGCTGCCAGAGCCATGAACTGGCCTGGCCTGACTTTGACGAGGCGCTCGCCTGGCTACAAGCGCAGAGCCAGGACGGGCAGGGCAGGGGCGCTGACTCGCAGGACTTGCGGGTTTTGTTGGCCGCGGCGGGCGGTCGGCCGGCCGACGCACTGGCTCGACTGCGCGAGGCAGACGCCAAACAGGCCGCCACTCAGTGGCGCGCACTGCCCAAAGCCATGGTCCGGGGCGACGTGGCGGCGCTCAGTGGCTGGAGCCCGGCCCAGGCCATCGATGCCCTGCAAAAGCTTTGTCACGACGTCTGGGTACTGCGCGTCGGCGGTGTCCCCCGGTTCTTTCAGGCGCAAGACCTGCCTGCGGCCCGCGCAGCGGTGGCCTCCAAGACCAGCCTGTATGCCTTGGGCACTTGGTCGCGCGAGTTGGCATCGAGCGCGCGCAGTGCCGAACACCCGTTTAATGCCGGTCTCATGCTCGAGGCCCTGACCAGCCGTGCCCGCCAAGCCCTGCTGACCGACTGAGCCCCCCGCCCCATGTTTGTTGATTCCCATTGCCACCTGAGCTTTCCCGAACTGCGGGAACAGTTGCCCCAGATTCGCCAAGCCATGCAGGAGGCTCGTGTCGATCGGGCCTTGTGCATTTGCACCACACTGGAAGAGTTTGACTCGGTCCATGCCTTGGCGACGGAATACGACAATTTTTGGTGCAGCGTGGGCGTGCATCCCGACAACGAGGGGGTGCGCGAGCCGGCTTTGGCCGACCTGCTCGAGCGTGCAGCCCTGCCACGGGTGGTCGCCATCGGCGAGACCGGGCTGGACTACTACCGGCTGGGCGAACGCACCGTGGCCGATATGCAGTGGCAGCGCGAGCGCTTCGCGGTGCACATTGAGGCGGCCAGACGCACCGGGCTGCCGCTGGTGGTCCATACCCGCAGTGCCTCGGTCGACACCCTGGACTTGCTCAGCAGCTTGGGGCAGGGCGGGGCGTTGTCCCAGGCGACGGGGGTGTTTCACTGCTTCACCGAAACCCGGGAAGTGGCCCGCGCGGCGCTGGACCTGGGCTTTTACATCTCGTTTTCGGGCATCTTGACCTTCAAAAATGCGGCCGACCTGCGCGAAGTGGCCAGTTTTGTGCCGCTTGACCGGCTCTTGATTGAAACGGACAGCCCCTATCTGGCTCCAGTGCCTCATCGTGGCAAGACCAATAACCCCTCGTATGTGCCCTGGGTGGCCCGACAGATTGCCCAGTTGCGCGGGCTCGACGAAACTCGGGTGGCGCAGTTGACCACGGATAACTTTGAAAACCTGTTTGGCAAGGTGCGCCACTGAGGGCAGTCGCGCTCTTTAACTTGAAGCTCTTTTTAACTTCAATTAAACATCATAGACTGTTGATTTAATTCGGATTTTGTTTTTTATTAAAGTAATTTCTCAGGATTGAGTCGGTCGCGTCGGCATGAGTCCGCCGGCTTGGACTTAAACACGAAAGGGCCACTCATGAACTTCAAGTTATTTGTAAAGTTAGCTTTATCGATTGTTGTTTTCTATGGATTTTCTCCGGTCAAGGCGGGAATCTACGAAGATTTTTTCAACGCTGTTCGTCAAGACGGCAACGCCACGGTGGTCCAGCTCTTATTTCGCGGCTTTGACCCCAATACCCTCGACCCAAAAGGACGTAGCGCCTTAATGGCAGCCATTCAAGATGGTTCGGCCAAGGTCGCGAATCTGCTTGTTTCCCTCGAACAAGTCGATGTCAATGCGCTCAATCGCACCGATGAGTCGGCGCTGATGCTGGCCAGCCTCAAAGGGCAGGAAGACTTGGCACGCAAGTTGATCGCCCGCGGCGCCGATGTCAACAAAACTGGCTGGACTCCTTTGCACTATGCGGCCAGTGGTGGCCATGTGGGGATCATGCGCCTGCTTTTTGAGCACCACGCCTACGTGGATCCGGAGTCTCCGAATGGCACAACCCCCCTGATGATGGCCGCTCAGTACGGCAATGCGGCTGCGGTCAAACTGCTTTTGGATGAAGGCGCTGTGCCGACTGCGCGCAATCGGATCGGATTGAGTGCTCTGGACTTTGCTCGTCTGGGGCAGCGCCCCGACGCCGAGCGGCTTCTCGCGCCCTTGATGGCGGCACCGGCTGCCAGCGGCGCGACGGGGTCTGGCGCAGCGGGATCTGTGATCGTCGGCCCCGCAATCGTTCGCAGTGAGCCCTCCGGCGGCGCAAAGCCCGCGCCGATCGCACCGATGGCCGCGCCGGCAGGCGCGTCTCCGCGCTGGTAAGGCTTACCTCGGGCCGTTACGACGGCTGATGGCTTTGCGGATTGCTGCTTGGGGATTTGCGGTCGCATCAAATGATTCGTACGATGTATATTATGTTAAATTAGGTTGGTGTGTGACGCAGCCCCGAGGCGCCCGACCAGGCATCAGGCGCCGATCGGCTTTCCACCTTGCGCCCCGCCTTGGTCCCGCTCAGTCAATGGCAGCAAGCGCAATTCCAATAGACCATCCTGGCCCGTCGGTTCCGCCTTAAAACCCAGGCTGCGGGCCAGTTCGATCATGTGGCGGTTTTCTGCCATGCAAGTGCCCTCGATCGATTCCACTCCTTGCGCGGCCAGGTGCTTGATCATCTGGGCGAGCAGCACGCGCCCCAGGCCCCGTCCCTGCCAAGCGGTGGCCACCTGAATGGCAAATTCAGCGCGCAGCCGGTCTGGGTCGCACACCGCGCGGACCTCACCCAACAGTTCAGGGCTCAGCCCATCGCCGGCAACCGCCACAAAGGTCATCTCTCGGTCGTAGTCGATCTGGCTGTAGCGGGCCAGCTCCGTCACCGGAACTTCACGTCGGGCCGCAAAAAAACGCATCCGCAGATCCTGTGCGCTGGCGCCCGCATAAAACTGCTGCAAGACGAGCCCATCTTCTGGTCGAATCGGGCGAATGAGCAATTGCTGGCCGGACAATTGGACTTGTTTCTCCAACTCGGCGGGATACGGCAAGATGGCCGGCGGTACCGCCACTTGCGTGGTCGGCCGCAGGCGCGCACGGGCATCGACGGCCAGCACGCCGCTGGCATCGATCCACAAAGGGTTGATGTCAAGCTCCCACAAATCCGGCAGTTCGCTCGCCAACACCGACAGCCTGAGCAGCACATCGACCAGAGCCCCTCGATCCACCGGGGGCCGCCCCCTGTGACCGGCCAGCAAGGGGCTCAAGCCACTGCGCTCGATCAAGTCCTGAGCCAGGTCAGCATTGAGCGGCGGCAGGGCGATGGCATGCCTTTGACTGAGCTCGACCTCAATGCCCCCCTGACCGACCAGCAGTACCGGGCCGAACACCGGATCGGTGTTGATGCCCACAATCAGCTCCAGCGCACCCGGCCGCGCCGCCATGGCTTGAACGGTATAGGCGCTGAGCTGGGCTTGCGGCAGGCTGCGTGCGAGTGATTGGCGCAGCTCCTCAGCGGCACGGCGCAGCGCTTGTGGCCCGCCCAGATTCAAGGCCACTCCGCCCACATCGGTCTTGTGCACCACCTGAGGCGAGACCACCTTCAAGGCCACCGGGTAGCCCAAGCGCTCGGCCGCAGCAAGCGCTTGATCGACGCTGTCGCAGCGCTCGGTTGCCAGTACCGGCACCCCGTAGGCTTGCAGCAGTTGCATGCTGGCCGCGTCACCCAGCCAAGCCCTGCCCTCCTGCCGGGCTTGCTCGATCAGGCGCAGACCCGTTTGGCGACCACCGGTTTGACCGAGCGGCGGCGAGCGTACCAGTTGCTGTAGCGCCTGTTGGTTGCGCGCGTAGTGCTGCAATTGCAACCAAGCGGCCACCGCGCGCTCGGGCGTGTCATGGCTGGGCACCCCCGCTTCGTGGCTGAGTTGCCTGGCCTTGGCCACGGCCACCCCCCCCACCCAACTGGTCAGCACCGGTTTGCGCGCCGCTTGCAGCAAAGGCAGGCAGGCCCTTGCAATGTCTTCGGCGGGAACCACCGCGGTCGGTGCATGCATGAACAGTACGCCGTCCACCTCCTCGGCGGCCAGCACGATGCCCAGCGCTTGCACATAGCGCTCGACTTGTGCATCGCCAATGATGTCTACCGGGTTGCCGCCTGACCAGGTCGCGGGCAGGCAGGCATCGAGCGCAGCCAGGGTGCCAGGCTGCAGGCTGACCAATTGGCCGCCAGCCAGGCACAGGGCATCGGCCGCCAGCACGCCTGCGCCCCCCCCATTGGTCAAAATGAGTAGCCGCCCCTGCGGCAAACGAGAAAGGCTCACTGCCCTGCCCTCGCGCTGATGCGCCAGGGTCTGCGCCGCATCGAACAAGGCTTCGAGCGTGTCAACCCGCAGCATGCCGGCGCGTCGCACAGCCACATCAAACACCTCATCGGAGCCAGCCAGCGCACCGGTGTGCGAGGCGGCTGCCCGCGCTCCCTCTGGCGCTCGCCCCGACTTGACCAAGATCACCGGCTTGTTGCGCGCTGCAGCGCGCGCAGCTGACATGAATTTGCGCGCCTGCTTCACCGACTCGATGTAAAGAAGGATGGATCGGGTCGTCGGGTCGGTGGCCAGGTAGTCGAGCATGTCGCCGAAGTCAATATCGGCGCTGTCACCGAGTGAGACGAAATGCGAAAAACCGATGCCGCGCTCGGCCGCCCAGTCAAGCATCGCAGTGGCCAGCGCGCCCGATTGGCTCACGAAGGCCAGTGAGCCAGGCCTGGCCTGCGCGGGTGCAAAGCTCGCATTGAGGCCCATGCTTGGCACCAGGGCGCCCAGGCAGTTGGGGCCCAAGATGCGCAGCAGGTGTGGCCGCGCCGCCTCCAGCATGGCTTGCTCAATGGTGCGAGTTGGCTCTTTCGGCCAGGCTTGCTTGAGTCCTGCCGTGATGACGATGACCGCGCGTGTGCCGCGCTCACCAAGTGCACCGATGAGATCGACCACGGCGGCGGCGGGCGTGCAGATCACCGCCAGGTCGGGTGCCTGCGGCAGACTGGCCATATCGGGCCAGGCCCGCAGGCCCTGAACCGTCGCCCGCTTGGGGTTGACCGGCCAGATCTGGCCTTTGAATCCGCCCTGCATGAGGTTGCGCAGCAGCACCGCCCCCAGACTGCCCTCACGTTCAGAGGCACCGATCAGGGCCACGCTGCGTGGCGAGAAAAGTTGGGGCAAGTGTCGGATGGTCATGGGGGCATTTTTGTGGTGCTGCCAGGCTCGGCAGCTCAGGCCGAGGCTTGAGTTGACGCAGTCCATGACCTTAATTTCATCGATCCGATCTGGGCTTGCGCCAGATCAAGTCATTGGTAGCGCGATTGCTGGAACGGGTGGGGCGCAAGCTCAGCCATGGCGGTCCTGTTGTGCAAGTAAGCAAGCGAAAGAGCGGCAAGCAAGGCAGGCGCAGACCTCCGAATCGGCTGCCCCTGACATAGAGTGCATCAGACAGGTCTGGCCCCAGGCCTGATGAACCCATCCTTAGGAGGAACCATGAACCAGATCCGTCTGCTCGAGCCCGGCTTGAGCGATTCCCTCGAAACCGCCTTTCGCCGATTTCTTTCGCCTTGGAACGGCGAGGTAGACGCACCGGCACTGCGCATGCGCATCGACGTGACAGAAACCCCCCAAGCCTATGCGGTCGAAGCCGATATGCCCGGCGTCAACAAAGAAGACATCGATGTGCGGGTGCACGGTAACCTGGTGCAGATCGATTCCGAGGTCAAGCGTCAGTCGCAGCGCCCGACCAACGGCGACAAGCTGCTTCGCAGCGAACGCTATCAGGGCAGCATCTCGCGCAGCTTTTCGCTGGCCCAGGACATCGACGAAAGCAAGATCAAGGCGCACTACGACAAGGGCGTCTTGTCCCTGGAGTTGCCCAAGAAAGCGCAAGAGGCTTTCCGAAAAGTGGCCATTCAGTAGGTGACCCCAGAACCTCAAGCCAGTTGGGCAAGCTTTGACGCAGGTCAAGACGTGCCCAACGCTTGGCGTTCACACTGACCATTCAGACCCCAGCCTATTGGAGAGCCTCATGTACAAAAGAATTCTTGTTCCCATTGACGGCAGTCAGACCTCAACCCGCGCCTTGGTGGCCGCCCTGCAAATGGCACGCGAGTCGGCGGGGTCTGTGCGGGTGATCCACGTCATCGAAGAACTCGCGCAGGTGATTGCCTATGACCCGTATGGTGCCTACCCAGGCGATCTGGCCAAGGTCATGCGCGACAGCGGCCAAAAAATCTTGGGCCAGGCCCTCGACATGGCCAAGTCCGCCGGCGTGGCGGCCGATCAGCGCCTGGTCGAAGCAGCAGGCCAACGGCTGGCCGAGGCCGTCAATAAAGAAGCCGAGGCTTTTCATGCCGATCTGATTGTGTTGGGCACCCACGGGCGACGCGGCATTGGACGGGTGCTGCTGGGCAGTGGCGCTGAGCAGGTCATCCGCTCTGCCGCGGTTCCTGTGCTGGTGATCCGCGGTGGCGACGAGGAGGCGTCGGCGCCTGCAAAGAAAGCGCAACTGGCCAGCGCCTGAGCCCCTCGATGGCCCCCCTTTCCCATTTCCCCCTAGAAAGAAAAAGCCCCATGAAGATCCTCTTTCCTGCTGATGGCAGCAAGTACACCAAGAAAGCGCTGGCGTTTTTGGTGACCCACGAAAACTTTTGCGGACCGGACGACGAACTGGTTGTGCTCAACGTACAGCCCCCAATGCCACCACGTGTCAAAGGCCTGGTGGGAGCGGCTGCAGTCAATCAGTATCATCAAGAAGAGGCGCAGCGGGTGCTTGAGCCCATCGAAAAATTCCTCAAGCGACATCGCCTGAATTACAGCCAGCGCTGGGTGGTGGGCTTGGCCGCACCGGAGATTCTCAAGGCGGTGGGCAAAGATGGCGCTCACATGGTGGTCATGGGCACGCACGGGCACGGCTTGCTGGGGCGCGCCATCATGGGCAGCGTGGCTCAGCGCGTGGTCACAGACAGCGATGTGCCGGTCTTGCTGGTGCGATGAAAGCGCGCCGGCCGCCACGGCCGGCGGCCTTTGTGGTTCGTCCTTGCTAGGGGCTGATCCGGCTGCCTTCTCACGCATGGTCAGCACGCCCCGCGGTTGCACATTCGGGCGCATTTAACGGTCAGATCTAGACTGAAGTTAAGCCGGGGAACGCGCGCCCCCGGTCTTTATTGCAGCCGCCAGCCCTTGGGGGCTTCGCCCGGCTCCCTGATGGGCTGGGTCGGGCCCGACCAGGGCTCTTCGACCGCTGGACGGTCTTCTTCGGGCAGCGGCTCACGATCCTGGGGTGGGCGGATGTCTCCCCCCCAAGGAGCAGGTGGCGGTGAATCCATGGTGGGTAGACCCATGTGATGGACCACCAAGCTTGGGGCGTTCATCTCACAAAGTCCTGCGACTGCGGCGCATACCCTGCGCCATCAGCAGGGCGGCCGCCACGCCGACGCCCAGGGCCAGCAAGGCTGAGCGGGCGGGTTGTTCACGCACCTGCTCCATCAGTTGTTGCCGCATCTTGTCCCACCAGAACAGTCCGCTCGGGTCGGCGCCGTTGCCCGCCATCCGGGGTGGCTGAGGCACTTGTGCGCCCGCACCGGCCGCTTGTGCGCCAATTTCCGCCTCAACCGATTCAAGCACAGGCTCGCTCAATGGGCGTTGAGCTTGCCAGTTGGAGGGGCCCGTGGGTGCCTTGTTCATCATGAAGGTGCTCCTGAAGGTCAGTGCAGGCCCGGAACCCGTTCCCGGCTGCCCAATTGACCCTTAGATTAGGAGCGCCACCATTTGCAGACTGTGAGTCAGATCGCACTGACCCTGTCGGACGCCATCACCGGCTAGACCTCATGCCCCCAAAGCAGCAGCGCTTCGCGCTCTTGCACCATCAGGTCGCAATGCCGTCCCACCGGCAGCAGTACCTTGGTGGGCACATGCCCAAAAGGTAGCCCGGTCAGCACGCGGGCTTTGACCTGAGCGCGCAGCCAAGCCACTACCGTGGCCAGCTTAAAGCCCTTGTCGTGTGGCACCAACCGGTAGTTGCTGAACTGGCCGAACACGATGGCCTTTTGCCGGCCGAGTACGCCGGCTGCGAGCAACTGCGACAACATGCGTTCAACCCGATACGGGTGTTCGTTGACGTCCTCGATGAACAAAATGCCGCCGCGAACCTCCGGCAGATAGGGTGTGCCCACCAGCGCTGCCAGCACGGACAAATTGCCGCCCCAGAGCGGCGCATGACGGACGAGCCAGTCGCCAGCCTCGTCTTTGGGCAGGCGCCAGCCGGTCCCCTCACCTTGCCCGCTGATCAGATCATTGAAACAAGCCTGCATGATCTCGTCGGGCTCGTCTTCCCGGCCAAAGTCTTCCAGCAAAGCCGGACCGGCCCAGCTGGGCGCCTGCGTCTTGGCCAGCAAGGCGCACTGCAAGGCGGTGAAGTCGCTCAGGCCCACGAACTGGGTCCCTCGCTCGACCGCCTTGGCCAGGGCCTTGTAGGGCAATTGCGGCAGGATGCGGGTCAGGCCATAACCGCCACGGGTGATCATGGCGATGTCGGCACCGCTGGCGGCCGCCCGGCCGATGGCCGCCAGGCGCATGGCATCGTCGCCGGCAAAGCGCTGGTGACTGGTCAGTGTCGAAGGATCGATCTCGACCTCATGGCCCTGTGCCCGCAGGCGCTGCACGCCACGTCGAAAAGCCGTCTTATCGCGCACCGCGCCGGCCGGGGAATACAAGTAAATGTGAGACATGCGAAGCAGTCGAACCAATCAGGGGGCGAAGTGTCGCACGGCCGCCTCCGCAATGGCCTGCCCGTGCTCCTGCACGAAGTGGCCAGCCTGCGGCAGCCGCATCGGCGGTGGGCAGCCTGCAATGAGCCCATGCAAAGGCTGCATCACTGCTTCGCCGAGTACCGGGTCCTGCAATCCGATGGCCATCAGGCTGCGCCCTTGCCACTGATGGCGCCAAAAATCGGCGGCTGCCATCGAGATGGCGGCGCCGTCGTCTTGCGGCCCGGCCGGCACCCTTTGCGGGAAGGCGCGCAGCGCAGCGCGATGGCCGGCATCGGCAAACGGGGCCGCATAGGCCGCCGCCTCGGCCGTACTCAGGTGCGGATTGCCGCGTTGCATCAGCCGGGCCACATCGTAATTGGGCTGGCTGGCGCACCATTGGCGCCAGGCCACAAAGCCATTGCTCAGCGGTGCTTGGCCGGTGGCCAGCAGCGTGTTCATGAGCAGCACGCCCTGATAGCGGCTGGGCGACGCCATGGGCAGCGTCAGGCCCAGGATGCCGCCCCAGTCTTGCACCACCAGCACGAGCCGCTGCAGGTCAAGCCGCTCCACCAACTCCAGCAGAATCTGACGATGCCAATCAAAGCGGTGTTGGCTCTCTTTTTTGGGCTTGTCACTTCGACCAAAGCCCGGCATGTCGGGGGCCACCACCCGGTGACCGGCCGCCAGAAATACCGGGATCATGCGGCGGTAGACATAGCTCCAGGTGGGGTTGCCGTGCAAACACAACCAGGTCAGGGGCGCATCGCTCGGGCCCTCGTCGAGGTAGTGGACGCGCCAGCCTTGGGCGGCCGGCAGGTCGCTCACATAGTGGGGCGACCAGGGATAGCCGGGGATGGCGGTAAAAGCCGAATCAGGCGTGCGCAAAGCATCTTCACGCAGAGGGTCTGCATTGATGCGTCGCGCCTTGAAAAAATCCTTGAGCAGATCACCACATGGCTGCGCCAGCACGCCGCCGGTGACTTCGGTCTGGTGGTTCAGCTGCCGGTTGGCAAAGACATCAATGACCGAGCCGGCTGCCCCCGTGCGTGGGTCGCTGGCCCCATAGACCACCCGCGTCAGCCGGGCATGCAACATGGCGCCGGCGCACATGCTGCAGGGCTCCAGCGTCACGTACAGGGTGCAGCCGTCGAGGCGGTAGTTGCCCA
>JAXITB010000017.1:0-15855 GCA_034680305.1 Polaromonas sp.
CCTGTCGAGCTATGAAAACCGGGTCTACCAGGCCGGGCTGGAAGAGCCCCTGGCGGGCACCGAGCTGATGACGGTGGTGCTCAAGTTCTACCGCCCTGAACGCTGGAGCCAGGCCCAGATCCTGGAAGAGCACCAGTTTGCCGCCGATCTGGCCGCCGACGAGGTGCCGATGGTGGCGCCGCTGAACCTGCCCATCGGAGCGGGCAGCACCTTGCACCAGCACGGCGGCTTTGCCTTCAGCGTGAGCCCGCGGCGCGGGGGACGCCGGCCCGAGCTCGAAGACCTGGACGTGCTCGAATGGATCGGGCGCTTTCTGGCGCGCCTGCATTTGGTGGGCGCCCGGCAGGCCTTCAGGCACCGGCCGGCACTGGATGCGGGCACTTTTGGCCAGGCCAGCCGCCAGTTGCTGCTCGAGGGCACCTATCTGCCCTTGGACGTGGCCTCGGCCTGGGACCGCGCTTGCCAGGAGGCGCTGCAGGTGGCCAGTGGCCTGTGGCAGCAGGCTGGCGACCTGCAACTGCTGCGCTTGCATGGCGACTGCCACCCCGGCAACATCTTGTGGACGCCGGAGGGCTCGGCCGGGGCCGGCCCGCATTTTGTGGACCTCGACGACGCCCGCATGGGCCCGGCCGTTCAGGACCTGTGGATGCTGCTGTCGGGCGAGCGGGCCCAGCAGTTGCAGCAACTGGGCGCGCTGCTCGACGGCTATGAGCAGTTGCGCGAACTCGACCGGCGCGAGCTGGCCCTGATCGAGGTGCTGCGCACCCTGCGCCTGATCCATTACAGCGCCTGGCTGGCCCAGCGCTGGGCCGACCCGATCTTCCCAATCAACTTCCCCTGGTTTGGCACGCGCGATTACTGGCAGGGGCAGGTTGATATGCTGATCGAGCAGACCGAGGCCATGCAGGCGCCGGCCCTGGTGGCCTAAGCCCAGGCCCTGCCGCTTTCCGACCGAGTCTGCCCGGCGGGGCGCAATTCCCGACTAGGGATAGCGAGAACAGGGCCAGACGCTTTGCATGCTTAGCATACGACGATCTCGTTCATACTGCACGCCTGAGTGCCCCCCGTGGAGACCCCCATGATGCAAAGACGTCTTTTGCTCGCCGCCGCAGCGCTGGCGGCCTGCGCCCCAGTGGCCGCACAAGCGCCGGCCTGGCCCAGCCGCCCCATCACCCTGATCGTGCCCTTCCCGCCCGGCGGCCTGGCCGACATCGTCGCCCGCCCGGTGGCCGAGGCCCTGAGCCGCGAATTGGGCCAGAGCGTGGTGATCGAAAACAAGGCCGGCGCCGGTGGTGGCATCGGCATGGGGCAGGCGGCACGCGCCCGGCCCGACGGCTACACCCTGCTGATGGCGCTGTCGTCGCTGACCGTGCTGCCCGAGGCCGATGGCATTCTCGGGCGCGCGCCGATGTTCGCGCTCAGCGACCTGCGCCCGATTGCCCGCTACACGGCCGATCCCACCGTGCTGGCGGTGCGGGCCGACTCGCCCTGGAAGACGGTCAAAGACTTCGTCGACGATGCCCGCAAGCGGCCCGGCGCCATCAACTATGGCTCGTCAGGCAACTACGGCACCATGCATGTGCCCATGGAGATCCTGGCGCAGGAAGCGGGCATCAAGCTCACCCATGTGCCCTTCACCGGCGCCGGCCCAGCGGTGGTGGCCTTGCTCGGCGGGCAGATCCAGGCGGTGTCCTCAGGCCCGGCCACCGTGCTGCAGCATGTCAAGGCGGGCAAGCTGCGCGTGCTGGGCCACTGGGGCACCGGCAGCCTGGCCAGCCTGCCCGAGGTGCCAGCCCTCAAAGACACCGGCTTTAACGCCGAATACGCGCAGTGGTCCGGCCTGTTCATCCCGGCCGCCGTGCCCGAGCCGATTGCCCAGCGCCTGCGTACCGCCGCCCGCAATGCGGCGCAAGACGCACGGGTGCGCGAGGTGATCAACGGCGCCGGCAGCCCCATCCTCTTCCAGGACAGCCCTGAATTCGAACGCTATGTGCAGGCCGATGCACGCCGCATGGCCGAGGTGGTCAAACGCATCGGCAAGATCGAGTAACCCCCCTTAGGACACCCACCATGAAACGCAAGCAACTCCTCCAATCGGCCCTGGCCCTGCTGGGCTTGGCCTTGCTGGGCAGTACCTCGGCCTCAGCCCAGACCTACCCCAATCGCCCGGTTCGCATCGTGGTGCCCTTTGCCACCGGTGGTCCGGCCGATGTGTATGCACGCTTTATCGCGCAGCGCCTGAGCGACAGCCTGGGGCAGAGCTTTGTGGTGGACAACAAGCCCGGCGGCGGCTCGGTCATCGGCACCGACCTGGCGGCCAAGGCCGCGCCCGACGGCTACACCTTGCTGATGATGTCCAACACCCACACGGTCAATGAGACACTCATTCCCAACAAGCCCTTCATGTTGATGAAAGACTTCGTTGGGGTGGCTCCGATCAACTACTCCGACCTGGTGCTGGTGGCCCATCCGTCCAAGGGCATCAACACCCTGGGCGATCTGCTCAAGCGGGCGCAGGCCGAGCCGGGCAAGCTCAACTACGCCTCCTCCGGCCCGGGCACGCCCTATCACATGGCCGGCGAATTGCTCAAGAGCATGGCGCGCATCAACATGGTCCATGTGCCCTACAAAGGCAGTTCGGGCGCGCGCACCGACGTGATTGGCGGCCAGGTTGACCTGATGTTCGACGCGGTGACCACCATGACCGAGCAGGTCAAGGCCGGCAAGGTCAAGGCGCTGGCCACCAGCGGCCGGGCCCGCTCCGACGTCATGCCCGATGTGCCCACCCTGACCGAGGCCGGCGTTCCCGGCTACGAGGCCACCATCTGGCTGGGCATCATGGCCCCGCGCGGCACGCCGCAGCCGGTGATCGACCGGCTCAACGAGACCATCAGCAAGATCGTCGGCGCCGCCGAGGTCAAGCAAGGCTGGAGCAAACAGGGCGCGGTGCCACTGGTCATGAACCCGGCGGCCTTCACCAAGTACCTCAACGACGACATCGCCAAGTGGGCCGGCGTGATCAAGACAGCCAACATCAAGCTCGACTGAACCGGTTGCCGACCCATGCTTGAGCCCTTGCGCATTCTCAGCGGCGGCGCCGCCAATGGCCTGGTCAGTCGACTACAGGGCCGCTTCACCGAGCAGACCGGACTGAAGGTCGAGGGCACCTTCAGTGCGGTCGGCCAGATGCGGCAGGCCCTGCTGGCTGGGCAGCCTTGCGACCTGGTCATCCTGACCGAGGCCATGGTGCAAGAACTCAGCGCCAGCGGCCACCTCGAAGGTGCCCGCCGGGTGGGGGTGGTGCGCACTGGCCTGGGCGTGCCCGCCGGCCAGGTGGCTCCGCCCATGCACACCCCAGAGCAACTGGCCCTGGCTTTGCAGCAGGCCGGCGGCGTGTACATGGCCGACCCGCTCAAGGCCACCGCTGGCATTCATTTCATGAAGGTGCTGCGCGAGCTGGGTCTGGACCAAAGCTTGGGGCAGCGCCTGCGCCCTTTTGCCGACGGACAAACCGCCATGGCCGCCATGGTGCGCGACAGCCAGCAGACGGAGCAGACCCTGATCGGCTGCACCCAGATCACCGAGATCCTCAACACCGAAGGCGTGCAGGCAGTCGGCCTGCTGCCGCCGCAGTTCGAGCTGGCCACGGTCTACACCGCAGCCGTGGTCAAGGGCTCAGGCCAGGCGCAGGCGGCGGCCGCCATGATCGAACTGATGTGCCAGCCCGAACTGGCGCCGCTGCGCCAGTCCTGCGGCTTCGACTGAGCACCGACCCAAAAGCGCAGCCCCAGCCTTCAGGCCGCGGCCTGAATCGGCGCGGCGGGCCGGACGGCGCTGCGCCGGTCCTTCGCCTGGCCATGAACCAGGTCGGCCACCATGTCGGCGGTACCGGCCGACAGTGTCCAGCCCAGGTGGCCGTGCCCGGTGTTGTAAAACACATTGGCGCGCCGCCCCCGACCGACGCGCGGCATCATGTCGGGCATCATCGGACGCAGACCGGCCCAAGGCACCACCTGGCGCGTGCTCACGCCCGGGAAGCACTGATTGACCCAGTCGACCAGCGGCCGCACCCGGTCGGCACGAATGTCGCCGTTGTAGCCATTGAACTCAGCCGTGCCGGCCACCCGGAAGCGGTCTGCCCCGAGGCGGCTGGTGACCAGCTTGGTCTCGTCGTCGAGCAAGCTGACCTGTGGGGCCGCCGCCTGGCTGGCCGCGTCGAGCAAATTGACAGTGATCGAGTAACCCTTGACTGGGTAGACATTGAGCCGGTCGCCCAGCTGGGCCGCCAGATCGCGGCTGCGCACGCCGGCGCACACCACCAGACCATCGAAGTGCAGTTGCTCGACACCGCCGGCCTCGCGCAAGACGGTGACGCTGGCGCGCTCGCCATCGGCTTGCAGGCGCTGCACCTGCGAGTCGTAGCGCACCTGCACCCCCAAGCGCTGGGCGGCTGCGGCCAGCCCCACGGTGAACTTGTGAATGTCGCCGGTAGAGTCGCTCTCCGTGAAAAAGCCGCCGTGGTATTGACCGGCCAGGGTAGGCTCGATGGCCCGCATCTCCTGCGGCGTGACGGCCCGGCGGGCCAGGCCGCCACGGGCCAGCAACTCGGTGACCCGGGCCGCGTGGTCAAAGCCGGCCTTGCTGCGGTAGATGTGCAAGATGCCCTGCTTTTTCAGGTCGAAGTCGATGCCCTCTTCTTGCGCCCAAGCAAACAGGTGAGCGCGCGCGGCAATGGCCAGGCGAGCGGTTTGCACCGTGTTGTGCTCGTACTTGGGAATGCTGGCGATGAACTGGGCAAACCAGGACAGCTTGTGCCAGCTCGGTTTGGGGTTGACCAGCAGCGGCGCATCGCTGCGCAGCATCCACTTCAGGCCCTTGAGCACCGTCGAGGTGTGGTTCCAGACCTCGGCGTTGGAGGCCGACAGTTGTCCGCCGTTGGCAAATGAGGTCTCCATGGCGGCGTAGCGGTGACGCTCGAGCAAGGTGACCTGCAGGCCGCGACGGGCCAGGGCGTAGGCGGTGGTCACGCCAGTGATGCCGCCACCAATGACTGCGATGTGTTTCATGAGGTTCTCTCCAGAAAGGGCAGTTCGCACGCGATGCGCGCAGCGAACGCCCCCTCTGTTTGGAACCTGAGAGATTCACCCGGGCTGTGCCGGGCTTGCTCCTGCGGTGGGCGCAGACCTGTGACTGCGCCGCTCTTCAGAGTGTGATGTGTCGGCCGGTCCTGGGGCCTGAGAGTTTCCGGGGCGGTTGCTTCTTCGGCGCCGCTCTGACGAGCGGTCTCTCCCGGCCGACACGTTAAATCAAAGCTTAATTATCCTCGCTGGCCAGAAACTGCTCCACCAGCCCCAGCCAAAGCCGTGCGCCCGGCTCGATGAGCTCGTCGTTGAAGTCGTAAGCTGGGTTGTGCACCATGCAGGCGCCCGCCGTGCCGGGGCCACCATTGCCGACCAGCACATAGCAGCCCGGCACCTGCTCGAGCATGAAGGCAAAGTCCTCGCTGGCCGTCAGCGGCCGGGCATCGGTGTGCACCCGCTCATCACCAAAGAGCTCAAGCGCCACCTGCGTGGCCAGGCGCGTGGGCTCGGCCGCATTGACCAGCACCGCATAGCCCTCGCGCCAGTCGATCTCGGCACGCACTTTGAAGCTGGCGGCCTGGGCCTCGACCAATTCGCAGATGCGCTGGCGCAGCAGCACACGCACCTGCGGGTCGAGGGCGCGCACGCTCAACTCGAGCTGGGCCAGAGCCGGAATCACGTTATTGGCCTGACCGGCCTGCAGCGCGCCAACGGTGACCACCGCGGTGTGTAGCGGGTCCACATTGCGCGAGACCACGGTCTGCAAGGCCATCACGGTGGCAGCAGCCGCAACCACCGGGTCGGCCGTGGTCTGCGGCATGGCGCCGTGACCACCGACACCGTGCAAGGTGATGCTGGCGTAGTCGCTGGAGGCCATGGACGGGCCCTGGCGAAAATAAAAATGGCCGGTCTCCAGGCCTGGCATGTTGTGCAAGGCGAACACGGCATCACACGGGAAGCGATCGAACAGGCCGTCGGCCATCATGCGCAGCGCCCCGCCGCCACCTTCTTCGGCCGGCTGAAAAATCAGGTGCACCGTGCCATCGAAATGCGCGTCTTCGGCGATCAGCCGAGCGGCAGCCAGCAAGATGGCGGTGTGACCGTCATGACCGCAGGCATGCATCAGGCCCGGCTGGCGGCTGGACCAGGGTCGGCCTGAAGCCTCGGTGATCGGCAGCGCGTCCATGTCGGCGCGCAGGCCCAGCCGCTTGCCACCCTGGCCGCGTGAGAGCCGGCCCACCACGCCGGTGCCGCCGATCCCGGTGAACACCTCATAGCCCCAATCGGTCAGTTTGCCGGCCACCAGAGCTGCGGTGCGATGCTCGGCAAAGCCCAGCTCGGGATGGGCATGGATGTCGCGGCGGATGCTCACGAACTGGCCCATGCGCGCGGCCAGCGCATCACCGAGGTAGGCCGCTCGCATCACTGTGGCTGCAGGTTGATGGCACGCGCAATGGCGCGGTATTTTTCGGTGTTGTCGGCATACACCTTGGCCACCGCCGGCAGAGCCTGGGGCCGGGGCACGATCATGGCGTGGGCCTCGAGCGCGCTGCGCACGGCCGGGTCGTTGGCCACCTCGCTCAGGGCCTTGTGCAGGGCCTGCACGATGGGCTCGGGCGTGTCCTTGCGCACGAAGTAGCCGGCCCAGATGTCGAACACAAAACCTTTGAGGGCCGGGGTGTCGTTCAGGGGAGCGCCCTTCTTGATCAGGTCTTGCCGATCGGCGGACAGCACGGCCACCGTCTTGAGCTTGCCCTCGTCGACCAGGGCCACCTGACCCTTGCCATAAGGCGTCATGAAAACATCGACCAGACCCCCCATCATGTCCTGGAAAGCCGGTGCAGCGCCCTTGTAGGGCACATGGGTCATGGCAATGCCACTGACCTTGGACATGTGCTCGCCCAGCAGGTGGTAGAGCGAGCCGGGGCCCACGCTGGCATAGGTCATGGGTTTGCCGGCCGCAGCCGACTTGCGCGCATAAGCCAGCAACTCCTCGCCATTGTTGGCCGGCAGGTCCTTGCGGGCAAACATGGCCATGGGGTTGATGGTGATCATCTGCACCAAGCGGAAGTCTTCCGGCTTGTACTTGAGGGCCGCGTTGGACATCGGCGCCAGGATCAACTCATTGGGCGAGCCCTGGAAAATCATGTGGCCGTCGGCGGGACTGGCCAGCAGCTTTTGCGCCGCAATGCCGCCGCTGGCGCCACCCAGGTTTTCCACCAGAACCGGTTGCCCCAACTGCTTGGCCAGGGCATTGTTGAGGGTGCGGGCAATCACGTCAGACAAACCGCCGGCCGGGTAAGGCACCATCAGCGTGACCGGTTTGCTGGGGAAGGTCTGAGCCAGGGCCAGGCCGGTGGTGGCCACGCAGGCCAGGGCCAGGACGCAGCGGCGAAACAGGGAACGCGGGGCAGCTGACATGAAAAGTCTCCCTAGGGGTTGAATGTGACGCCAATGCTAAGCAAGCGCTTTGAATGCGTCTATTGCATAATTTTCCTAATAATCATGCATTTTATGAATGAATGAAGGGCGCCTGCCATGAACATCCGTAGTCTGGAGCACCTGCTGGCGGTGGCCGAAACTGGCTCTTTCAGCAAAGCGGCCGAGCGTTGCTTTATCACCCAGTCGGCGCTCAGCCGCAGCATCCAGACCCTGGAGACCGATCTGGGCGGCCAATTGCTCGACCGCATCGGCAAGCGCAATGAGCTCACGCCCCTGGGCCAGCAGGTGGTCGAGCGCTCCCGCGGCATCGTGCGCGAGGCGGCCGAACTCAAGCGCGGCGCCGAGCTGCTGCGAGAAGGTGCGGGCCTGATCCGGGTTGGGCTGGGCTCAGGGCCGGGCGCCCTGCTGGTTCAGCCACTGATGCGCCTGGCCGCTGAGCAACACCCCAGGGTGCGGGTGAACATCAGCCGGGGACCGACCGAGCTGCAACTGGTGCAGCTGCGCGCCCGGCAACTCGACGCGATGGTGGTCGATGCACGGCGCGTGCAGCCCGCACCGGACCTGCGGATCGAAGCCTTGGGCGAGTTGCGCGCCGGCTTCATCTGCCGCGCCGACCACCCACTGGCGCGCAAACGGCAGGTCAGCATGGCGCATATGCTGGCCTATCCGCTGGCCGGCATCCCGCTGTCGGCCGAGGTCTCGCGCACCCTGCTCGAGCAATACGGGCCCGGCTCACAGGCCGAAAGCATCACCGCCATCGTCTGCGAAGACATCACCGCCCTGATCGCAACAGTCGAGCAGAGCCAGGCGATTTTTTTGGGCATTGTGGCGGCTGCGCGCGAGGGCCTGGAGGCTGGCCGACTGTGTGAGCTCAAGGTCGAACCCAAGCTGGGCATCGGGGCGCGCTTTGCCTATGTGAGCCTGAGCGGGCGCACCGAAGCGCCGGTCATGAAGCTGCTGCGCCAGCTGGTGCAAGAGCACCTGCGCGACGAGCCGGGAGCCAAGAAGATCGGCCCGAGCAAAACCTCCAGCCCTTGAGCGAAAGTCGGCTCAGCAGCCCAGCAGCTCGGCCAGATGCCCGATGTCACGCGCATGCAGCTCATGGCCCGCTTGCGGGCTGACATCCTTGATGTGCGCCGCCCCAAACTCCAAGGGGCGCTCAATGTAGGCGGTGCGCAGGCCACAGGCCCGGGCGGCCTCCAAGTCGTCGTGGTGAGCGGCGCACAGCATGACTTCGGCCGGTGCCACATCAAAGACCTGCGCCACGCCCAGATAGGTGGCCGGATCGGGCTTGTAGGCCCGAAACACCTCGGCCGACAAGATGCAGTCCCAAGGCAGGCCTGAGCGCTTGGCCATGTGAGTGAGCAGACCAATGTTGCCGTTGGACAGCGGCGCAATCAGGTAGCGGGCCTTCAGGCGGGTCAAGCCGGCCACGCTGTCGGGCCAGGGCTGCAGGCGGTGCCAGACGCGGTTGAGCGTTACGCGCTGCGCCTCATCCAGGTGGGCCAAGCCGAATTGCGGCAGGATCTCATCGAGGATCAGCCGGTGCAGCTCGTCGATGCGGGTCCAGCCCAACTCACCCGAGCGCACCCGCTGCATGGCCGGCTGGTAGCCGGCACGCCAGGCCAGGGCAAAGGCATCGCCATCGACCTGCGGGGCCAGCCCCTGCAGCTCGCGCACGATGCTGCCATGCCAGTCGACCACCGTGCCAAAGACATCGAAGGCCAGGACCTGGGGGACAGCGGCCATGACCGATCTCAGGCCAGCAGGGCGTTGACGCGCCGCACATAGGCGGCCGGATCTTCCGGCAGACCGCCTTCGGCCAACAGGGCCTGATCGAACAGGATGTGGGCGTAGTCCTCAAAATGGGCCTCGGACGCTTCAAGCTTCTTGACCAGCGGATGCGAGGCATTGACCTCCAAGATGGGCTTGATGCTCGGGGCCGCCTGGCCTGCGGCCTTGAGCATGCGCGCCAGTTGCATTGACATGCCCCCGTCTTGCACCACCAAGCAAGCGGGCGAGTCGACCAAACGTGTGGTGGCGCGCACATCGGTGGCCTTGTCCTTGAGCGCCTCCTTGAGGCGGTCAAGCACCGGCTTGAATTCGGTTTCGGCCTGCTCGGCGGCTTTTTTCTCTTCTTCGTCCTGCAGCTTGCCGAGGTCCACCGCGCCCTTGGCCACCGACTGCATGGGCGTGCCGTCAAATTCATTGAGAAAGCTCAGGGCCCACTCGTCGACCCGATCGCTCATGAGCAGCACCTCGATGCCCTTTTTGCGAAAGATCTCCAACTGCGGGCTGCTGCGGGCTGCGGCCTGGGTGTCGGCGGTGATGTAGTAGATGGCCTCCTGGCCTTCCTTCATGCGGGCCTTGTAATCGGCCAGGCCCACACTGACGGTGTCAGCCGTGGTGGAGGCAAAGCGCAGCAGCTTGGCAATGCGCTCACGGTTGGCAAAGTCTTCGCCCAGGCCTTCCTTGAGCACCGCACCGAACTCGGCGTAGAAGGTTTTGAACTTCTCCGGCTCATTGCTGGCCAGCTCCTCAATCATGGACAGCACGCGGCGCGTATTGCCCTCGCGAATGGCCTTGACCGCCCGGCTTTCCTGCAGGATCTCACGCGAGACATTGAGCGGCAGGTCGCTTGAATCAACCACGCCCTTGACGAAGCGCAAGTAGACCGGCAGCAGCGCCTCGGCGTCGTCCATGATGAACACGCGCTTGACGTAGAGCTTGACGCCCGGGGCCTTTTCACGGTTGTACAGGTCCATCGGCGCCTTGGCCGGAATGAACAGCAACTGGGTGTACTCGGTCGAACCCTCGACCCGGTTGTGGGTGCTGGTCAGAGGCGCCGACTGGTCGTAGCTCAGCTGCTTGTAGAACTCCTCGTACTGCTCGGGCGTGATGTCTTTTTTAGGCCGGGTCCACAGGGCGCTGGCCTTGTTGACCGTTTCCCACTCGCCGGTGGGCACCATCTGGCCGGGCTGGTCGTTCTCGCCGTCCTTCCACTCTTCCTGGGGCATGAGGATGGGCAGGGAGATGTGGTCGGAGTACTTGTTGATGATGCCCTTGAGCTTCCAGGCGCCCAGGTAGTCGCCGGCGTCTTCCTTGAGGTGCAAGATGACGCTGCTGCCGCGTTCGGCCCGGCTGATGTCGGTCACCTCGAAGTCGCCGCTGCCGGTGCTGCTCCAGCGAACGGCTTGGTCGGCCGGCAAGCCGGCGCGTCGGCTTTCGACGGTGATGCGGTCAGCGACGATGAAGCCAGAATAAAAGCCCACGCCGAACTGGCCGATCAACTGGGCGTCGTTCTTCTGGTCACCGGTCAGGCGACTCATGAATTCACGGGTGCCGCTTTTGGCAATCGTCCCGAGATTGTCGATGGCTTCCTGGCGCGACAGGCCGATGCCGTTGTCGGTGATGGTCAGGGTGCGGGCGTTGGCGTCCACCGCGATCTTGACCTGCAGGTCGGGCGCGTCTTCAAACAGGGCGCTGTTGTTGAGCGCCTCAAAGCGCAGTTTGTCGCAGGCATCCGATGCATTAGATATGAGCTCGCGCAAAAAGATGTCTGGATTGGAATAAAGAGAATGGGTGACCAGCTTGAGCAGCTGGGCCACCTCGGCCTGAAAGGAGTGGGTCTGTGCAGTCATGGGAGGCGATTTGGGGGCACGGCGGCGGGTTTCAAGAGCCCGACTGTGTCATCATCTTGAATCCGTCATGAACCCTTCCGAATTTTGGGCGCTGGTGGCCCTGGCCACCGCCATGAGCTTTTCGCCCGGACCCAACACCACCTTGTCGACCGCGCTGGCGGCCAATGGCGGGCTGCGCCATGCCCTGCCCTTTGTCTGCTCGGTGCCGGTAGGCTGGGCCTTGCTGCTGATCGCCTGCAGCCTGGGCCTGGGTGCGCTTCTTCTGGCCGTCCCGGCGCTGGTCTGGGTGATCAAGGCGATTGGGGTGGGCTACCTGATGTGGCTGGCCCTGCGCCTGGCCCGCAGCAGCCGCCTGGGCGAAGTCGGCGCTGGCCTGCGGGTCGGGTTCTTCCAGGGCATCGCGCTGCAATTTGTGAACATCAAGGCCTGGATGCTGGCGCTGACCGTCTTCGGCGGCTGGGTGGCCGAACAGAGCGAATTGGCGCTGCGCCTAGGCCAGGTGGTGCCGATCATGATGTTCTATGCCCTGGTCAGCAACTTGACCTACGCTCTGGTCGGCTCGCTGCTGCGCCATTGGCTGGCCGGCCCAGATGGCAGCGGGATGCGTCTGCTTTGGTTCAACCGCCTCATGGCGGCCGTGCTGGCCGCCACCGGCCTGTGGATGCTGTTGCGATGAACGCCGCCAGTGCCAACCGGGGTGGACTGTGGCTGGGCCTGGTGGCGGTGGTGATTTTTTCGATCACGCTGCCGGTCACCCGGCTGGCGGTGGGCACGCCCGAGGCGCCGCAGATGTCGGGCGTGTTTGTGGCACTGGCGCGGGCGGTGCTGGCGGCCGGCCTGTCGGCGCTGTACCTGCTGGCGGTGCGCGCGCCCTGGCCCCGACGCGGTCAATGGGGGCCGCTGGCCCTGATCTCCCTGGGCGTGGTGCTGGGTTTTCCACTGTGTACTTCGGTGGCACTGCAACAAGTACAGGCCGTCCATGCCAGCGCCATCCTGGGTTTGCTGCCGCTGTCGACTGCCGTCATCGGATCGGTGCTGAACCGGCAACGGCCTTCGGCGGGCTTTTGGGTCTGTGCGGCGTTGGGCAGTGCGCTGGTGGTGGCCTACGCGCTGCTGCGCTCGCCGCCAGGGGCTTTCGTGCTGCATCCGGCCGACGCCTTGCTGCTGGTGGCCATTGTGTCGGCCTCCACCGGCTACGCCTGGGGTGCTCGGCTGTCGGGCCAGATGGCGCCGGAGCAGGTGATTTGTTGGGCCCTGCTGCTGGCCCTGCCGCTGACCATTCCGGGCAGTTGGCTGACTTGGCCCACGCAAACGCTGCAGACGGGCAGCTGGCTGGCCCTGGGCTATCTGGCGGTGTTTTCGATGTGGGTCGGGTTCTTTTTTTGGTACCGCGGCCTGTCGCTGGGCGGCACGGTGCGGGTGAGCCAGGTGCAACTGCTGCAGCCGTTTTTGTCCATGCTCTTTGCGGTGGCTCTGGTCGGTGAACGGCTCGATGCCCTGACCCTGGGCTTTGCGCTGGCGGTGCTGGGCACGGTGCTGGTCGGGCGCAAAATGGCCGTCGCTCAAGCACCCCGTTAAAGTCCAGGCCATGCCCACGATCGAACGCATCGACAGCCACGTGCTGCATGTCTCGCCCAAGACCAATTGGTGGTTCTTGTCGGTCACCGACTCGACCGGGGCCGTGGGCTGGGGCGAAGGCTCGCTCAACAGCTGGGAGCCGGTGCTCGGCGCCCTGACCGATCACCTGCGCGGGCAATGGCTGGGCCTGTCTCTGGACGAGGCCCAGCAACGGGTGCGCATCGCGCCCGGCGCGGTCACCGGTCTGACCGGGCACTGCGTGAGCAGCGCGTTTTTGCAAGCCTTGCTGAGCCTGCAAGCGCAGGAAGTGCAACAAGCGCCACACGCGCTGCTGGGCCCACTGCGGCGCCACAGCCTGCCTCTGTACGCCAACATCAATCGCGCCACGGTCGAACGCACGCCAGCCGGCTTCGTGGCCAGCGCCCAGCGCGCCCAGGCCCAGGGCTACACCCGCTTCAAGGCCGCGCCTTTTGACGGACTGGTGCCTGCGCTGTGCGGCAGCGACGAAGGCCGGGCCCGCATCCGCCATGGCCTGGACTGCATGCTGGCCCTGCGCGATGCCCTCGGCCCCGAGGCCATTCTGATGGTCGACTGTCACTGGCGATTTGACGAGGCCCGCGCCTTGCAAACCCTGCGCGATCTCGCACCGGTGCGGCTGCATTGGTTCGAATGCCCCTTGGCCGAAACCCATGCCCACTGGCCGGCCTTGCGACGCCTGCGCCAAGCGGCCCGCGAGCAGGGCGTGCTGTTGGCCGCGGCCGAAACCCAGGTGGGGCTGGCGTCCTTTCAGACCCTCTTTGATGAGGGCCTGTATGACGTGGTGATGCCCGACGTCAAATACTGCGGCGGCCCCTGGGAGATGCTGCGAATCGCTCAGCGCGCAGCCGACAGTGGCGTGCAGTTTTCGCCGCACAACCCGACCGGCCCGGTGTGCACCTGGCACAGCCTGCAAGTCGGTCTGGTGGCGCCCGAGTGCGCGATGCTGGAGGTGCAGTTCGAGGAAAGCGAGTTGACCGATCGCCTGAGCCTGGGGGTGGATCTGCAGGCCAGACAGGGCTGCCTGCATGCACCGCTGGCCGGGCAGCAAGTGCAGGCCCTGGACCGCCAGGTGCTGTCAGACCACCCTTACCAGAGCGTGCCGGCGGGTATCGAGTCGCAGCTCAACGCATGAGCCGCCAGCCTGTGCGCGCCATGGCGCAGAAGGCCGGCTGCCCGACATCGTTCAGTCAGCGCGGATGTTTTTCTCGGCGGCCAGCTTCTTCCAGCGCGCCACATCGCCACTGACCCGGGCCGCAAAGGCCTGAGTGGACGTGGGGGCCGGATCGCAGGACATGCCGGCCAGGCGGGCCTTGACCTCGGGCTGCTCGAGCGCCTGGTTGATGACGCGGTTCATGCGCTCGACCACGGCCGGAGGCGTGCCCGCCGGTGCCAGCACACCAAACCAAGCCAGGGTCTCAAAACCGGGCAGCGCCTCGGCCAGGGCCGGTACTTCCGGCAGGCTGTGATGGCGCTGGGCGGTGGTCACGGCCAGCGCCTGGACCCGACCGGCCTTGATCTGGGCGGCCCAAGGCGGCAAGTTGCCGATCATGACCTGCGACTCGCCGGCCAGCACAGCGGAGACCGCCGGGGCCGCGCCTTTGTAGGGAATGTGGGTCATCTCCACCCCGGTCAGGCTCTTGAACAACTCAGCCGACAAATGGGCCGAACTGCCGACGCCGCCCGAGGCGTAATTGACCCGGCCCGGGTTGGCTTTGGCGTAAGCAATGAAATCGGTCACGTTGGCGGCCTTGATGCTGGGGCTGACCACCATCACATTGGGCGTGGTGCAAATGAGCGCCACCGGCACGAAGTCCTTGACCACGTCATAGGGCAGCTTGGCGTAGATGCCGGCATTGACGCCGTGGGAGCCGGCATTGCCGACGATCATGGTGTAACCATCGGGCGCCGCCTTGGCCACCGCATCGGAGCCGAGCACGCCGCCAGCGCCGGGCTTGTTGTCGATGACCACCGGCTGGCCCAGCTCGCGCGAAATCCGGTCGGCAATCAATCGGCCAGTGATGTCAGAACCATCGCCCGGGGTGCTGGGCACCACCCAGCGCACCGGCTTGGCCGGATAAGTCTGGGCCGCCACGGGGGCCACAGCGCCAGCCATCCAACACACCAGCAAGAGACGCAGCCGCATACCCAGCCCTCCGAATAAAAATAAGAAAATAGATGACACGGTCCATGGGGCCCATCCAGAGCCCCACCGGGCCGCGCCGAACCACCGTGAACCATTCTGACAGAGCCGGTGACCCCGCAACACCAGGAAAATCATGAGAGCCTTTGCCCAAGTCGACGTCTTTACCGATCAAGCCTACCTCGGCAACCCGCTGGCGGTGGTCTTAGATGGCCGCGGCCTGAGCGACGAGCAGATGCAGCGCTTTGCCCAGTGGACCCACCTGTCAGAGACCACCTTCTTGCTACCGCCGACCGCGCCGGGCGCAGACTACCAAGTGCGCATCTTCACGCCCGGTGGCGAGCTGCCCTTTGCGGGCCACCCCACCCTGGGCAGCTGCCATGCCTGGCTACAGGCCGGCGGCCAACCGGCTGACGGGGCCTTTGTGACCCAGCAGTGCGCGGTGGGCCTGGTGCGCATCCGCCGCGAGGGGGCGCGCCTGGCCTTTGCGGCGCCGCCCTGCCAGCGCGAGCCCATCGAGCCCACGCTGCTGGCGGCCATCGGGGAGGCCCTGGGCTTGCTGCCCTCGCAGGTGCGAGCGTCCCAGCGACTGAACAACGGCCCGGTCTGGTACGGGCTGCTGCTCGATTCGCCCGACACAGTGCTCGGCCTGCAGCCCGATCATGCCCGGCTGCGCGGCCTGGGCACCAAGGTGGGGGTGGCAGCCATCTGCACGGTCCAGCCGACGCTGATCGCGCGTGCCAACCGGGAGGCACGCGCCAGCCGAACGCACTTACCGACCGAGCTGCCTCAGCCCGATCTGGAAGTGCGGGGCTTTGCCGCACCGATCGGCGTCGAAGAAGACCCGGTGACTGGCAGCCTCAATGCGAGCCTGGCCCAGTGGCTGATGGCCGAGGGCCTGATGCCCGAGCGCTACCTGGCCAGCCAGGGCGTC
>JAXITB010000018.1:0-15658 GCA_034680305.1 Polaromonas sp.
GCCACCCTCTTGCACGCCAGTGTCCACCCGCACACCTTGCCATGTCGAGACGTCCGAGGCAAACATGGTTTCCTGCGGTGGCCGGAACTTGACCAAGCGGCCAGTAGAGGGCACGAAGTTGCGAAACGGGTCTTCGGCGTTGATACGGCACTCAATGGCCCAGCCGTCACGTTTGACCTCGGCTTGGGTCAAAGGCAAGGCCTCACCTGCCGCCACACGAATCATCAGTTCAACCAGATCCAGGCCGGTGATGCACTCGGTCACCGGGTGCTCGACCTGCAAGCGGGTGTTCATCTCCAGAAAATAAAAGTCCTGGTCCTTGCCCACCACGAACTCCACCGTGCCGGCGCTTTGGTAATTGACCGCCTTGGCCAGCGCCACCGCTTGCTCGCCCATGGCGCGGCGGGTGGCGTCAGAGATGAAGGGCGAAGGCGCTTCCTCGATGACTTTTTGATGGCGGCGCTGAATCGAGCACTCGCGCTCGTTGAGGTAAATCACATTGCCCTGCGCGTCTCCGACCACCTGGATCTCGATGTGGCGCGGTTCGAGCACATACTTTTAGATGAAGACGCGGTCGTCACCAAAACTGTTGCGCGCCTCATTGCGGCAGGAAGAAAAGCCCTCGAAGGCCTCCTTGTCATTGAACGCCACACGCAAGCCCTTGCCGCCACCCCCAGCGGAGGCCTTGATCATCACCGGATAGCCGATGCCCTTCGCGATCTCGACCGCTTGCTCAGCAGTGTCGATGGCGTTGTTGTAGCCGGGGATGGTATTGACCTTGGCCTCGTTAGCGAGTTTCTTCGATGCGATCTTGTCGCCCATGGCGGCAATCGATGCATGCTTGGGGCCAATGAAAACAATGCCCTCTTCCTCGACACGCCGCGCGAACTCTTCGTTCTCCGACAAGAAGCCGTAGCCTGGGTGCACCGCTTGGGCACCGGTGGCCTTGCAGGCCTCGATGATCTTGTCGGCCAAGAGGTAAGACTGGCGCGATGGCGCCGGCCCGATCAGCACCGCCTCGTCGGCCAATCGAACATGGCGGGCCTCTTTGTCGGCCTCGGAGTAGACGGCCACGGTGGCAATGCCCATCTTGCGGGCGGTGGCGATGACGCGGCAGGCGATTTCACCGCGGTTGGCAATCAGGATCTTCTTAAACATTTTGGATCTCCGCGGAGAAATCGCCTGCGCACGCTGCGCGTGCCATGCAATTTGTTGAAACGCGCGCTTCGCGGCCGTTTTCTCCGCGGTTGGCAATCAGGATCTTCTTAAACATATCCGTCTCCTGGACGAGAACAAGTAATTCGACCGCGCAACGCGAGCCGCCCCAGGGTCGGGGTGGCTGGGCGTTTCGCGCAGGTTAAGGAGGAGGCCGCAGGCCGGGGGACACGGAGCGAAACGCTCAGCCATCCCGGCCCCTTACCGAATACAGGTGAAATAAGCAGCATGTCCATCAAAGCGGAATGTTGCCGTGCTTGCGCCAAGGGTTCTCGACCTTCTTGTCCTTGAGCATGACCAGCGATCGGCAGATGCGCTTGCGGGTCTCGTGCGGCAGGATCACGTCGTCGATGAAGCCACGCGCACCGGCCACAAAGGGATTGGCAAAGCGGGCCTTGTATTCAGCCTCGCGGGCGGCCAGTTTTTCTGGGTCCTTCTTCTCTTCACGGAAGATGATCTCGACCGCCCCCTTGGCCCCCATGACGGCAATCTCCGCATTGGGCCAGGCGAAATTCACATCGCCACGCAAGTGCTTGGATGCCATCACGTCATAAGCGCCGCCGTAGGCTTTGCGGGTGATCACCGTGACCTTGGGAACCGTGCATTCGGCATAGGCGTAGAGCAGCTTGGCGCCGTGCTTGATGATCCCGCCGTACTCCTGCGAGGTGCCCGGCATGAAGCCCGGCACATCCACAAATGTGATCACTGGAATGCCGAATGCATCGCAGAACCGCACGAAACGCGCCGCCTTGATGGAGCTCTTGATGTCCAGGCAGCCCGCCAGGACCAGGGGCTGGTTAGCGACAACACCCACGGTCTGCCCGTCCATGCGGGCAAAACCCACAATGATGTTCTTGGCGTAGTCGGGCTGAATCTCAAAAAAGTCGCCATCGTCGACCGTCTTGAGAATCAACTCCTTCATGTCATAAGGCTTGTTCGGGTTGTCGGGCACGAGGCTGTCGAGGCTGGTGTCCATGCGGTCAATCGGATCGCCGCTGGGGCGGACCGGCGCCTTTTCACGGTTGTTCAGGGGCAGGTAGTTGTAGAGCCGGCGCAGCATGAGCAGTGCCTCCACATCGTTGTCAAAGGCTCCGTCAGCGACACCACTTTTGGTGTTGTGCGTCAGGGCACCGCCGAGTTCTTCGGCGGTGACTTCCTCGTGCGTGACGGTCTTGACCACCTCAGGGCCGGTCACGAACATGTAGCTCGAATCCTTGACCATGAAAATGAAGTCGGTCATGGCGGGCGAATAGACGGCGCCGCCCGCGCTGGGTCCCATGATCATGCTGATCTGCGGAATCACGCCCGAGGCCAGCACATTGCGCTGAAACACCTCCGCATAGCCCCCCAGAGACGCCACGCCTTCCTGGATGCGAGCCCCGCCCGAATCGTTCAAGCCAATCACGGGCGCACCAACCTTCATGGCCTGGTCCATGATCTTGCAAATCTTCTCAGCATGGGACTCAGACAAGGCGCCGCCGAATACGGTGAAGTCCTGACTGAAAACAAAAACCAAGCGCCCATTGATCATCCCGTAGCCGGTCACCACGCCGTCGCCAGGAATCTTGTTGTCCTCCATGCCGAAGTCGGTGCATCGGTGCTCGACGAACATGTCCCACTCTTCAAAAGTCCCCTCATCGAGCAAGACCTCCAGGCGCTCGCGGGCTGTTAACTTGCCCTTGGCGTGCTGGGCTTCAATGCGCTTGGTGCCGCCGCCCAGGCGCGCTGCCGCACGTTTTTTCTCCAGTTGCTCAAGTATGTCTTGCATGGTCGTTCCCTCTTTTCTCCATCGAAAAAATCAGCTCGGCGCCTGATAGGCATTGAGCAACTGACGGGCCGCGGTGGACGCAGCCACCTGCCCTTGACTGACTTGCAGGCTCAATGTCGGCAGCAATTCCTTGACGCGGCCGTGCGTTCGAAAACCCTGCTTGAGTCCGGCATCCACGCGCTCCCACATCCAGGCCAGCGCCTGCTTCTCACGGCGCTGCGCGAACCGGCCGCCGGCGATCTGCAGCGCCTTGAATCGCATCACCGCCGACCAAAAGGCGTCTACGCCCTGCCCCAGCAAAGCGCTGATTTGAATGACTTGCGGGTGCCAAACAGCCTGGTCGTGGTGCATGTGCTCGGGGTGACCATGCAGACCCAACAGGCGCAGCGCGCTGGTGATCTGGGCCTGGGCCCGCGTGGCCGCATCGGGGTCGATGTCAGCCTTGTTGATGACCACCAAGTCGGCCAACTCCATCACGCCCTTTTTGATGGCCTGAAGATCATCGCCTGCGTTGGGCAGCTGCATGAGGCAGAACATGTCGGTCATGTTGGCCACAGCCGTTTCACTCTGGCCAACGCCGACGGTCTCGACGATCACCACGTCATAGCCGGCTGATTCGCACACCAGCATGGCTTCACGGGTTTTCTCGGCCACGCCGCCCAAAGTGCCGCTGCTCGGACTGGGACGAATGTAGGCCTGTGGGTGCACGCTCAGATGCTCCATGCGGGTCTTGTCGCCCAGGATGGAGCCGCCTGAAACGGTGCTGGAGGGGTCGATGGTCAGTACCGCGACACGGTGACCCTGTGCAATGAGATAAAGCCCCAGCGCCTCAATGAAGGTGGACTTGCCTACCCCCGGCACACCGCTGATGCCCAAGCGAAAGGAGCGCCCCGTGTGCGGCAGCAAGGCCGTCAGCAACTCGTCGGCCAGCAAGCGGTGGTCGGCCCGGGTCGACTCCAGCAAAGTGATGGCCTTGGCCATGGCACGGCGCTGCACTGGCGCATCGCCTTGCAGCAAGCCTTGCAACATTTGCTCAGGCGTCACACCGGGCCTTTCATGGGGCGGCCGATCTCAAGCCAGCGCTAGACGGATCTGCTCGAGCACATCTTTGGCGCTGGCAGGAATTGGCGTTCCCGGCCCGTAAATGCCCTTGACGCCAGATTCATAGAGGAAGTCGTAATCCTGCCGAGGCACCACGCCACCCACGAACACGATGATGTCGTCGGCGCCTTGCTTCTTGAGTTCGGCAATGATGGCGGGCACCAGGGTCTTGTGGCCAGCGGCCAGCGTGGACACGCCCACGGCGTGCACATCGTTTTCGATGGCCTGGCGGGCGCACTCCTCGGGCGTCTGGAAGAGCGGGCCCATGTCCACATCAAAGCCGAGGTCGGCGTAGGCGGTGGCCACGACTTTGGCGCCGCGGTCATGACCGTCCTGGCCCAGTTTGGCAATCATCACCCGCGGGCGACGACCGTGCTGCTCGCCGAATTCGGCGATTTCCTTTTGCAACTGAGCCCAGCCTTCTGCGGAGTCGTATGCGGCAGCGTACACGCCAGTCACCTTTTGCGTATCGGCGCGGTGGCGCCCGTAAACCTTTTCCAGAGCGTCGGAAACCTCACCGACGGTCGCGCGCAAGCGAATCGCCTGGATCGACAGATCGAGCAGGTTGCCCTGGCCAGATTCAGCCGCTGCGGTCAAGGCGTCCAGTGCCTTCTGCACAGCCGCACTGTCACGGGTGGCGCGTATTTGCTTGAGCCGCTCGATCTGACCGTCACGCACCTTGACGTTGTCGATGGCCAGGATGTCGACCGGATCTTCCTTGGCCAGCTTGTACTTGTTGACGCCGACGATCACATCCTTGCCAGAGTCAATGCGGGCCTGCTTTTCAGCGGCGGCCGCCTCGATCTTGAGTTTGGCCCAGCCACTGTCAACCGCGCGGGTCATGCCACCCATGGCATCGACCTCTTCAATGATCGCCCAGGCCTTGTCGGCCATCTCTTGCGTGAGGCTCTCCATCATGTAGGAGCCCGCCCAGGGGTCGATCACATTGGTGATGTGGGTTTCTTCCTGAATGATCAATTGGGTATTGCGCGCGATGCGGGCGCTGAACTCGGTGGGCAAGGCAATGGCCTCATCGAGCGAATTGGTGTGCAGCGACTGCGTGCCACCAAAGACGGCCGCCATCGCCTCGATGGTGGTTCGCACCACGTTGTTGTAGGGATCTTGCTCGGTGAGCGACCAGCCCGAGGTCTGGCTGTGGGTGCGCAGCATCAGGCTCTTGGGGTTCTTGGCGCCAAAGCCCTTCATGATGCGGCACCACAGCAAACGCGCGGCGCGCATCTTGGCGATTTCCAGGTAGAAGTTCATGCCCACCGCCCAGAAAAAGGACAGGCGGCCCGCAAAGTCGTCTACGTCCATGCCCTTGGCAATGGCCGTCTTCACATACTCCTTGCCGTCGGCCAGAGTGAACGCCATCTCGAGCGCCTGGTTGGCTCCCGCCTCCTGCATGTGATAGCCCGAGATCGAGATCGAGTTGAACTTGGGCATGTTCTTGCTCGTGTACTCGATGATGTCGCCGATGATCCTCATCGACGGCTCAGGCGGGTAGATGTAGGTGTTGCGCACCATGAACTCTTTCAGAATGTCGTTCTGAATCGTTCCGCTCAATTTGTCTTGCGAGACGCCCTGCTCTTCAGCGGCCACCACATAACCGGCCAGGATCGGCAGCACCGCGCCATTCATGGTCATGGAAACGCTGACCTTGTCCAGCGGAATCTCGTTGAACAGGATCTTCATGTCCTCAACCGAGTCGATCGCTACACCGGCCTTGCCGACGTCACCAGTCACCCGCGGGTGGTCGCTGTCGTAGCCACGGTGAGTGGCCAGGTCAAAGGCCACCGACACGCCCTGCCCGCCGGCAGCCAGTGCCTTTTTATAAAAAGCGTTGGAGTCTTCGGCGGTGGAAAAGCCCGCGTATTGCCGAATGGTCCAGGGACGCACCGCATACATGGTGGCTTGTGGGCCACGCAGGAAGGGCTCAAAGCCCGGCAGCGTATTGGCGTGCGCAAGATCGGCTGTGTCGGCGGCCGTATAAAGTGGCTTGACCACTATGCCGTCGGGCGTGGTCCAGTTCAACGCATCGAGGTTGCCGCCCGGCGCAGACTTGGCTGCAGCACGGCGCCAAGCCTCCAACTGGGCGGCGTCAGTCGGTGCGGATGGGTGGGACTCATTCATGGCTGTCTCTCAGGTAATTCGCTGGCGTGGGTCAACAGTACTGGCTCGCCGCTGCGCTGCAGGTTCTTGTGGCCGCAAAACCAAAAAACCATCCGCACTCAGGCTGGGCCGTAGTCTACCGCATTCATAATTATTGATGCAAAATTAAATTTAGTGTAAGCTTGGGTCATGGCCGCCCTTGCACCCCTGAGCTCTCGCGCCCTCTATGAGGAGGTGGCCGAGTTGCTGCGCGAGCGCATCTTCCGGCAAGAACTCGAACCGGGCAGCTGGATCGACGAGCTCAAATTGGCCGAGGAATACGGTATCAGCCGCACCCCACTGCGCGAGGCCCTGAAGGTGCTGGCCACCGAAGGGCTGGTGACCATGAAGCTGCGGCGCGGGGCCTACGTCACGGAGGTCTCCCAGAGGGATCTGTCCGAGGTCTATCACCTGCTGGCCCTGCTGGAAAGCGATGCGGCCAGCGCGGTGGCAGAACGGGCCGACGACCGGCAACTGAATGAACTCCAAGCCCTGCATGAACGCCTCGCGGGCGCCGTGTCAGATCGGGAGGAGTTCTTTCGCATCAACGAAGCGTTTCATCGGCGCCTGTTAACCCTGGCCGACAACCGCTGGCGGGAGCAGATGGTCAACGACCTGCGCAAGGTCATGAAACTCAACCGACACCACTCACTGCTCAAGATCGGTCGCATTGCGGAGTCTCTGGCCGAGCACGAGGCCATCATGCAGGCCCTGCTCTCGCGTGACGCCCAGGGCGCGGCACAGCGCATGCAGGACCACTTCCGCAATGGGCTCCAAGCGGCCGCTTGAGGCGGGGGCCGCAGTCAAAAGCGCAAGTCAGACCGTATCGGTCAAAGCCAGCACTGAAGAAATTGGGCGTGACCCATGGCGGCATCTAGCTGGTAGGGTTTAAAGCCGACGCGCTCGTACAAGGCCAAGGCCGGCCGATTGCCGGTCAGCACCTCCAGCGTGAGCTTGCAGGCTCCCCGTTCTCGGGCCAAAACAGCCACCTGCTCAAGCATCAAACGACCCACGCCCTGCCCCCGGTGCGACGCCAACACCACCACATCATGGATGTTGACCAAGGGCCGGCAGGCAAAGGTCGAAAAGCCCTCGATGCAATTGACCAGTCCAACCGGCTGATCACCGTCGTAAGCCAGTACGCTAAAGGCGGTGCCTCGCGCTGCCAACTGAGTCGGCAAATTGGCACGTGCAAACTCGCTCAGGGGCTGACCGCCACCGGCGGGGTCGCGCGCATAGGCATCGAGCAAATCGACCAGCGCGGCTGCATGCTGCGGGTCCGCGTAGTCGGCACGCACGATGCGCAGGATCGGGCTCATGGCTGCTCCAGGGCCTGAGCCAGACGCTGGGCACAGCCTTGGGCCTGCGACGCATCGCGCGCCTCCACCATCACGCGCACCACCGGCTCGGTGCCACTGGCCCGGATGAGGATGCGCCCGGAATCGCCCAACTGAGCCTGCTCCTGCTTCCAGCACTGCTGCAGTGGCGCGTGGGCCTGCCAGTCCTGCCCCGGCCGAATCCGAACGTTGATCAGGGTCTGGGGGAACAGTTGTACTCCCGTCAACAACTGAGCCATCGACTGCGCGCTGCGCACGCAGGCTTGCAACACCTGGAGGGCGCTGACCAAGCCATCGCCCGTACTGTGCCGGTCCAAGGCCAGCAAATGCCCCGAACTCTCGCCGCCGAGCAACCAGCCCTTTCGTTCCAGTTCCTCGAGCACATAGCGGTCGCCCACCTTGGCGCGAACGAAGCCCACCCCGCGCGCCTTCAAGGCCAACTCCACCGCCAGGTTGGTCATGAGCGTGCCCACGGCGCCGTCGACCACCTCGCCGCGCGAGAGTCGGTCACTGACCATCAAGTAGAGCAATTCATCGCCATTGAACAAGCGACCCTGGCCATCGACCATCTGTAAGCGATCGGCATCGCCGTCCAGGGCCACCCCGTAGTCGGCGCCGTGCTGCCTGACCGCTGCAACCAGGGCCTGCGGATGGGTCGCGCCCACCTCACGGTTGATATTGAGGCCATCGGGAGCGCAGCCGATGCGCACCACATCGGCGCCGAGTTCATGAAACACAGCCGGCGCAATCTGATAGGCCGCCCCATGGGCCGCATCGACCACGATCTTCAAGCCCTTGAGCGTGAGATCGCTGGCGAAAGTACTTTTACAAAACTCGACGTAACGGCCGGCTGCGTCGTCGAGCCGCCTGGCCTTGCCCAGATCGGCCGAAGTCACCCAAGCCGGCGCCTCGCCCAACACCGCCTCCACCTCGCGCTCCCAGTCGTCGCCGAGTTTGCTGCCTTTGGCGCTGAAGAACTTGATGCCGTTGTCCTCAAAGGGGTTGTGGCTCGCGCTGATGACCACGCCCAGGCTGGCGCGCTGCGTGCGCGTCAGGTAAGCCACCCCCGGGGTCGGCAGTGGCCCGAGCAGCACCACATCGACACCAGCAGAGTTGAAGCCCGACTCCAACGCGCTCTCCAGCATGTAGCCGGAAATCCGGGTGTCTTTGCCAATGAGCACCGTGGGCCGCGCCTGACTGCGCTTGAGCACACGGCCGACCGCGTGGGCCAGACGCAAGACAAAGTCAGGCGTGATCGGCGCTTGACCGACGGTGCCACGAATGCCATCGGTTCCGAAATACTGTCGCGTCATGAATACCTTCAGGGGATCTCAAGAGTAGATCAAACAACCAGCGAACGGGTTTCCAGCGATTCTAGGAGCGCGCCCTTACGGAAAATCTCCAGAAATGAGCCCAGAAAGCAAAAAGCCCCACCGACGAGGTGAGGCTAAGTGCTTGATTTCATTGGTGGGTCGTGCGTGACTCGAACACGCGACCAACGGATTAAAAGTCCGCTGCTCTACCGACTGAGCTAACGACCCGATGCCTGTGGACCGATCGTCAGCAGACGATCATTCCGACTGGGCGATGCCTGAACTCACTGAGCTTTCGGCACAGCCTAAGATTATAGCCTGATTTTTTAGGCACCTGATGAGGCAAGCTGATCGAGCGCCCAGCCCGCTGCGCAGGCCCCGAAAGTCGAGGTCACGCTGACCACCGATCCGTAGCCATGACAGTTCAAGCTGCCATCGCTGACGCCTGAATCCGAATCACAGAGTTGCTTGGGCTGCAAAACAGCCTCGCGGCTGAAAACGCAAGTCACGCCGATCTTCTTTTGACGCGAAGCCTGATGATGCTTGCGCAACTGGTAACGCACCTGGGCCAACAAGGGGTCGTGGGTCACCTCGGCCAGATCGGCAATATCGACCCGGTGGGCATGCCGCTTGCCCCCAGCCGCGCCGATGCTGATGAAAGGCACGCCAGTCGCAAGCGCCCAAGCTGCCATGGCCACTTTGGCTCGAACCTGATCACAGGCGTCAATGACCACCAATGACGCCGATTCATCCGGCCCGAGATCGACAAGGGCAGGCCAGTTGCCTTCCTCGACAAAGGCCTCGACCGCATCGACGCGACACTGGGGATGAATCTGAGCAATGCGCTCACGCATGGCCAGCACCTTGGCCTGGCCGAGCGTGGCCTCCAGGGCGTGGACCTGGCGGTTGATGTTGGACTCGGCAATGTGATCGAGATCGATGAGTGTGAGTCGCGCCACGCCACTGCGAGCCAAAGCCTCAGCCGCCCACGAACCCACACCGCCAAGGCCCACAACCACCACCCGAGCGCGGGCGATCGACATCGCGCCGGCCTGGCCATACAAACGGGCCAACCCGCCGAAGCGGCGCTGCGGATCGATGGCCGGTAGACCTTGCTCCCCGGCCAGAGCTGACGACATCACAGCTCGCGTTCGAGCCGCCACATTTGCCAGCGCAAGCCGACATAGGCGCCTCCCAAGATACCGGCAAGGGCAAAGAAGCTGCTCAGGCTAAGGGTAGACAGGCCGGACAGGCCTTGTCCGATGGTGCAGCCCATGGCGGTCACGCCACCCACACCCATGAGCACGCCACCGATCAGGTGATAGGCCGTGTCCTGCGTGTCCCGGAATCCTTCCCAGCGAAAAGATTTGGTCACCAGCGACCAAAACGCCGATCCCGCCACCACGCCGACGACCGTCATCACGCCCAGGCTGAGCACTTTGCTTTTGTCACTGAAGAACATCAGCCAATCGAGCGTATAGGCCATGGGCGCCACAAAACTGAAAGCCTCGGCCCGCCCTGAATTGGTGACCACAAAAACCTGTTCCAGGGTTTCGGGGTGCTCAGCAACTCGGCCGACATGGCCGGTCAGCCACCACATGGCGACGACCAAAGCGCCCAGACCGAAGCCACCCAACAGGTAATCCAGGCGCCAGAACTGGCGATCCAGCAAGGCCCACAAGGACAAACCCAAACCAATCACCAGACCCACGCCAAGCCCCAAGGGCGATGTGGCCACGCCCGTCACCCCCGCAAGCCAGGCAGACAGGGTCGCGGGTGCAGCCACATCAATGGCGACCTGATCGATCGTCTCTACCCGCCATACGGCGGTCAGCCCCTTCATGGTGATGAAAGCCGACACGCCCATGACCAGAAACACGACCACGGACTTTAGACTGCCGCCGCCAATTCGGATCAGGGTCTTGCTCCCACAGCCTGAGCCGAGCACCATGCCCAAACCAAACATCAGGCCGCCAAGCAGGGCTGACAGCCAGATCAGACGATTGGAGGCATACAAGGTCAGCTTGGCGTCGATCCAACCGACATAGATCATGACCTGCAAGCCGATCATGGCAACACCTGCAGCCAGGGCCCACATGCGCATCCGGGACCAATCTCCCATGCTGACGATGTCGCTGACGGCCCCCATGGTGCAAAAGTGGGTGCGCTGCCCAATGAGGCCAAAGACGAAGGCCAGACCGAAGCCCATGACCAGCACTTGCTGCTGCAGGGCATTGAATTGTTGGATTTCCATTAGCAGATTTTAGGCCGGTGCCATCCAATCTGCCCGGCCTGCCGCTCAGCCCCTCAATTCACGCCCGGAATCCAGGCCCAGCCTCACTTGAGTTTGGACAGGCGGTCCTTGGCTGCCGCTGCGGCTTCCGAATTAGGGAAAGCCTTCACCAAGTCCTCCAGAGAGCGCCGAACTGCTGGGCGAGGCTCTTTGAGTTCAAGTTGGCAATTGGCAATGGCCAGCATGGCCTCGGCCGCCCGCTGGTGATCAGGCGCGATCTGGATCATGCGGCGAAAACTCGCCAAGGCATCCTTATGGTCTTGAGTCGCATACTGCGCGTTACCCAGCCAGAAAAGCACCGAGGAACGATATCCGCTGGTCGGATACCTGGCTTGGAACTGCTCAAAGGCGGCACGCGCAGCCGGGTATTCGCCGCGCCTCATGATCCCCAGCGCCGCGTCAAAAGCGGCAACTTCGGCCGGCAGGGCTTCAAATTCCCGGCCATCGACGCTGACCTTGAGCGGCTCGATCCGCCGGATGCGTTCATCGACACCGGAGCTCACCTCCTTGACGCTGCGCTGCATCTCGGACAGGTTGGTGCGCATGCCATCGATGCCCATTTGAAGGTCCGACTGACCCCGCTTCATGTCCTGAAGGCCGCGCTGAACACCGGCGACGAAGTGCACCAGTTGCTCGTTTTCGCCGCGCAGTTGGGCGAACTCACGTCGCAAGGCCTCAAGTTGATTAGCCAACTCCAGCATGCCCCGCCGCAGCTGGGCCTGGTCGTCGGCCGACTTGGCCAAGGTCCGCTGCAAGGTCTGCTCGGCCTCAAGTTGGCGGGCTTGCAAAGCCTCCAAACTGCGCCTGGCCTCCTCACTTCTCTTCAGGTCCTCAGAAATCGTTGCCAGCGAGCGTCTGAGATTTTCAACCTGCGGACGCAGCTTGATGATCTCCTCGCGTGCCTCGTTATCAGCAAAAATAGCGGCCTGCGCAGCCACCGACCAAACCACGAGGGCCAAAGAGACAAGCCAACGAACCATAAGCCGTGCCATCACAATCACCGGTAGCTGATCTCGGCGCGGCGATTTTTCTCGTAGGCCGCATCATCGGATCCGTTAACGGCCGGCTTTTCCTTGCCGAAGCTCACCGCCTCCACCTGGTTGTCAGCCACCCCCAACAAAACCAAACGACGGCGCACCGCCTCGGCGCGCTTTTGCCCAAGAGCCAGGTTGTACTCCCGACCACCGCGTTCGTCGGTATGCCCTTCCACCGCGATGCTTCGCGCTCTGTTGGCCGCGAGGAACTTGGCGTGCCCCTCGATCACAGCCTCCCCTTCGGGGCGAATGGCAAAACTGTCGAAGTCGAAATAAATCACCCGCGGTAAATTGGTGGGGATCGCCGCATTGGATTGGCGCGGCGTCAGGTCAACCGGTGCCACAGCACGGCTCGGAGCGGGTGCCGACGAAGCGCCACCCGCGGCAGCCGATCTTGCCGCATCACCCGCTGCCCCAGACCCTGCCACCTGCCCGCCGCTGGCCACACCTGAACCGGCCCGGTCCTCGACCGGCACTTCGTTGAGCTTGACGCTGGAGCCGCAACCGGTCAGGGTCAAGGCGAGAGCCAGCAGTCCAATGTAGGTGATGTTTTTTGAAGTCATTTTGTCGTCCTCCATATAAAAAAGTGTCAAGCCGCCCATTGCCAAGGCCTGCGCCTCAGCGGGCAAATGGTCCCCAATCGGGTTCACGAATATCCCCACCCTGACCCGCCAAACGGGCCTTGATGCGGCCATCGAGCGTGGTGGTCATCAGCGCCTCACGGCCCTGCTGCTGGGTCGCATAAAGGATCAGCCGACTGTTGGGCGAAAAACTCGGACTCTCGTCGGCCGAGGTGTCGGTCAAGGCTGTGATCGATCCAGCAGATAAGTCCATCAGATGCAATTTATAAGCGCCACCGACCCTCGAAATAAAGGCCATGAACTTGCCATCGGGGCTGAGGGCCGGCGAAATGTTGTAGCTGCCGTTGAAGGTCACCCGTTCTACACCGCCGCCGACAGTTGGCATTCGGTAAATCTGGGGCGAGCCGCCACGGTCACTGACGAAATAAATCCAACGACCATCTGCGGAGCAAGTCGGCTCAGTGTCAATGCTGCTTGATTGTGTCAGGCGCCGCGGCTCGCTACCGCCAGGGGCATCCATGGCGTAAATCTGCGAGCCGCCATCGCGACTGAGCGTGGCGACGATCTGCCGACCATCAGCCGTCCAGGCCGGCGCACTGTTGGAACCCCTGAAATTGGCCAGCAAGCGCCGACGCCCGGTGGCCGGCTCATGCGAATAGATCACCGGCTTGCGGGATTCGAAGGACACATAGGCCAGGTGAGCTCCATTGGGAGACCAGGAAGGCGAGATGATAGGCTCCGGGCTCGCCAAGGCCGACTGGGCATTTTCCCCGTCAGAATCGGCCACCCACAGGTTGTATCGAGACCCAGCGCGGGTGACGTAAGCAATCCGCGTGGCGAAAACGCTCTTGTCGCCGGTGAGCTTTTCGTAAATGAAATCGGCCACTCTGTGAGCCACCAAGCGCATTTCAGCCGGCGGTACGGCGTACGACTGGCCGCCCAGATCCTGGCTGCGGACCACATCCCAAAGCCGAAACCGAACATCGTAAAAACCATTGGCCAGCGCCATGACGGTCCCGGCTACGGCAAAGTCAGCACCCCGCTGACGCCACATGCCGGCATTGAGGGGCGAGGTATCGTCGACGTTGACCCCCACTGCGTCAACAGGGCGGAACAAGCCACTGCGCTCAAGATCAGCTCGCACGATGGCGCTGATCTTTTGGGGTGCTGACCCCTCACCTTTGAATACTGGCAAGGCAATCGGAAGTTGAGCGGCGCCCAGACCCGAGACCTCGACTCGGAATTGCGCCATGGCGGGGGCCACCATAGCCATCGCGCCCAAAGCGCCGGCATGGGACAGCCACCGGCGCCGCGGCCAGCCGGCGTCCGGCTGTGATTCATGGAGAGGGTTCTGATTCACCTTGACGACTCAAACAATACAACTCGAAGTACTGTCCGAAAGCGGCCTGAGCCTGCATGGTACACACTGCAAAGCCCATCGCACCATCGAGAAAACCCATACGAAACACATAACTGCGCAAAAAAGCAGCCAAACCCGAGCCCGCAGCGCGAGCAATCGAGGTGGTTTGCCCCTGAGCATGGCGCTGGCGGGCCCAGTCGCGACTGTAACGCTCGAGCTTGCGCCAGTAATGATCCGGCGTGGGATAACTATAGTGCAGCAAAGGCGCACGAAGCCGAACAATGCGCACACCGGGCTGGATGGGTCGCAAGGACTCATGCACCAGATCGTCGCTGAAACGGGCCTCGCCGCGCCTGAACAAACGCAGCACATGGTCTGGTGTCCAACCACAGTGACGGATCCAGACCCCACAGAACTGGGTCAGACGAGGAATCTCGAAAGCCACCGAGGCCTCGCCATGGGCCTTGATTTGCGCCTCGATTTCGGCACGCAATTCAGGGGTGACGCGCTCGTCGGCGTCGAGCGACAAAACCCAATCCCCGCGAGCCAGGTCAAGAGCGCGATTTTTTTGCGGGCCAAAACCGGGCCAGTCGGCCGTCACCGACACCTCGGCACCAGCACTGCGGGCCAAGTCAACCGTGGCATCCTGACTGCCCGAGTCGAGCACGACGCATTGATCGGCGAAAGACACCGAAGCCAAGCAATCGCCGATGTTGCGGCTTTCATTGCTCGTAATGATGGTGACGGACAGGGTGGGCACGCTCAAGATCTGGTCATGACCAAGCCGAAAAACGGCGAATTCCTCTAAACAGCATCACAGAGGGCCTGCACTGGAAGGGGGCAAACAAACCAGCTTTCACGAGGCGACCTGCTGAGCATCAGGGGTCGCGAGCCAAAGTGTCAGTAAGACGCACAGGGACAGCATGACACCATAAAAATTATGAATGGTATTGAAGTTCGTCAGGCCGGCCGTGATGTGCATGAACGCGATGCCCCCTAATCCCATGACCGCACCGGCACCCAACAGCCTGGCGCGCCAGGACAGCCAGACCAGCCCAAGGGCAATGGCCAGGTAACTGGCCAAACCCAGCAAGCCATGCTCGAACCAGATATTCAAGGGGTCACTGTGCAGATGATCCAGCGAGGCGATGACCTCGGAGCCGCTTTGCCGGCCCAGGTCCTTGACCCATGCCTGCCGCTGGCGCGTCCCGACACCGGTCACCGCAAAGTCACTCGACCCATCCAGCGCCCTCGCCCACATATAAAGCCTGGCGCCGACCGAAGTGTCGAGCGCGGACACGCTCACCTGGCCCCGGCGGAGTTGATCGGTCAGCTTGCTGGCCTCATGCACGGCCACCTGCATGCGCTCCTGGGGCAAACGGTAGAGTTGCGGAAAGATGGCAGCGATCGCAAGGACCCCGACGGCCAGAATGACCGCCGATCGCCAAACCATCCGGCCGTGCCGCCGGATCGCAAAACGCCAGGAGATGGCCAGAAGAGCCACC
>JAXITB010000019.1:0-15557 GCA_034680305.1 Polaromonas sp.
AAGCCTGACTTATCCCCAAAACCGGGTTTTCACTGCATCCCCCAGGCCTTCAACTCGGCCTGATGTTCAGTCGCCGGATCAGGTCGCCCGAGAGGTTGTACTCTGCCCGCGTCAGCTGGCGGACGAGGTCCGGCCCGCCAGCGAGGCGGTCACAGCCCATTTCGACCAGTTGCTCCTGAATCCTGGGCGTGTCCAGGGCCTTGTCAGCAGCCGCGCCAATTTGTCGGGCGATGGCCTCAGGTGTTCCTGCGGGGGCCATGAGTGCGCACCATGCGCCCATGGTGACCCCCGGGATGATCTCGGGGACCGCAGGCACCTGCGGCAAGGCTGCAAGCCGCGAGTTGCCGCAGACCGCCAGCGCTCTGAGTTTGCCTGACTTGATCAAGCCCGCTGCCGGCGTGTAGGCGACGATGCCCAGCGGGATCTGGCCCCCGGCCAGATCTTGGATCATGGCTGCGCCCCCTTTGTAGGCCACATGGGTCAAATCGCCTTTGCTTCTTTCCTTCAGCAATTCGCCGATCAGGTGCATGGGCGTTCCAATGCCGGGCGTGCCGTAATTCAAGCCCTGCTTGGTGCTGGCCTCCAAGACCGCACTGAGGTTGCCTGCGGGCGCGGAGGGACCTGCCACGATGACCAGTCCGATGTGGCACATCGTCATGATGGGGGTGAAGGTGTCGAGTTGGATGCCGCTTTGCGGAATCAGATGGGGGTTGGTCCCCAGCATGGAATTGGTGGCGGCCAGCAAGGTGTAACCGTCGGGGCGAGCTTTGGCCACCGTGCTGGCCGCGATGTTGCCGGCCGCTCCCTGAATGTTGTCGATGACGACGGTTTGACCGAGGCTCTGTTGCAGGAGCGGGGCGATCAGTCGCGACACCACATCGGTGGTGCTGCCGGGGCCAAAGCCGCCGTAGATGCGAAAGGCCTGGTTGGGAAAACCTTGTGCTTGACTGGCAAAGGGGAGAGTGGCTGCAGCCGCTGTGCCCACGCCTTGGATGAATGTCCTTCGTTTCATAGGTCGCTCCTTGTGGATGAGTGAGTTCGCAAATGCCGGCTCCGACCCCGGCGAGGCGGAGAGAATCAAACCGCTCGGTACTTGTCGTGCATGGGCGTGGGCCCCTTATTGCCCTGCTCCAGGGCGCCGTCTCGTCCGCCGAAACGGGTCACTAAGTTGTTCTGGTCGAGCTTGGCGCGGCGGTCGACCGCGACCGGATCGAGCATGTCCTGGAGCGCCTGCGCGAGTTCCTGGCGCACCAGGCTGTGGGCGGGGTCCTGGGCCAGGTCGCACAGTTCCTCGGGATCAGAGGGCAGATGAAACAGCTCAGGTTCGTGGCCGACATAGTGGTGATACTTGTAGCCGTGGCGTGACACCATGTAGGCAGCCGCTTCGCTGCCCACAGCGTGGTATTCGCTGAATCCGAGGCGGGCTGGGTCATCGGCTTGGGCGGCCAGCGTGCGCAGGGAACTGCCGGGCAAGTCGCGCTCTTCGGGCAGTCGGCCCACGCCACAGACATCGAGGGCCGTTGGATAGATGTCGATCAGGTTGACGTTCGTGTTGCACACCTTGTTTTGCGCAATGCCGGCTCCCGAAATCATCAGTGGCACGGCGGCAGACTCGCGGTACAGGGTGGATTTATTCCACAAGCCCCGCGCGCCCAGGTTGTCGCCGTGGTCCGAGGTGTAGATCACCGTCGTGTCCTCGCGCAGGCCCTGCGAATCGAGCATGGCCATAATCCGTCCGACTTGGGCGTCCATGAAGGACACCAGACCGAAGTAGCAGGCGCGTGCCAGTTGTCGGCGCTCGTCGCTCCCCAGCGCGGCATCATGATCCCAATGCTGCTTTAGGCGATCGACCCAAGGGTGTAGCGGTTGTCCGTCCGGGACTTTCTTGTAGGAGGGTATCCGGTCCAAGGGGTAAAGATCGAGCCAGCGTTGTTCGACGACCAGTGGCATGTGGGGCGCGACCAAGCCGACAAAAAGTGCCCAGGGCGCTGCGTCGGCCTGGTCCCGTCCCCGGGCCTGCAGCCAGTCGCAGGCCCGTTCAGTGACTTGGAGGTCGAAGCGGTTGTAGCTGGACTGACCCGCGCCCAGTTCATCAAAGATGGGCGAGCGACCGCGGGTCTGGGGCAGGGGATCGCGCACCGAGCCCCACACCAGACCGATGCCGTTTTGGATGTGTACGGCTTCATGCTGGGCATCAAAGCCGGTCGGATCGTCCTCGCGCCGATAGTGCAGCTTGCCGATCGACTCCACCCGCAACCCAGCTTGTGACAAGCGGTGGTGCCAGCTGGTCCACCGCCCCTCGTAGGCCATGGCGTTGTCCCAGTAGCCGGTGGTGTGCGTCCAGTGTCCGGTTGCCAGCCCAGCACGCGCAGGCACGCAAATCGGGCTGGGCGTGTAGGCGTTGTTAAATCGCGTGCCTGTCTTGGCCAGTGCATCCAGATGGGGGGTTTGCATCCAGTCGGCGCCGCTGCACCCCATGTATCGGGGGTCATGCTCATCCGAACAGATGAGCAACAAATTGCGCGGGCGTGACGGTCGGTGGGTTGAAGACGACTTCATGCAAAAGGCCTTGAAGGTGATGCGATGTCAGCGCGTGCGTCGCCATGAAAGATTTCCAGCAAGCCGCTGGCGGGGCTCAGTCGAACCCAGTCGCCGGTTTGAACATGCAGCAGGGGGTCTGGCTCGAGCCGATCGAGCAGGGCCATGCCTGAAAGGGCCGCGCCCTGAGCCACCACCGGATTGGCTCGACGGCAGACCAGGCCAATGGGCGCCAGTGATCGGCTTTGCAGGTCAAGCAGGGCCCATGAGGTCGCGATGCCGCCCCTGGGTGTCGAGAAGAAAAAAATCTTCCCGGCCGGCGAGGCGCCGAAGTGGTCATGCTCAGGCCGTGAAAAGGTGCCCGAGATGCGGTTCAGGTCATAGCGTGCATTGAAGCCATGCTTTGAAACGATCGCTCTGCCTTCGACCATGGGACCAAGGCCGGGCGGTCCCTGCAGCCTTGTTGGGGGGCGTTCCATCATGTGGGGTCCTGCGAGATGCTCATGGCTGTTTCGACGCATTGGGCCACGCTGGCCCAGGCCACCTCGTAGCCCGCTCCCCGCAGAATATGAAGCAGTTTCGTCGAGGGTGTCAAAAGGGTGCGCGCGTTGAGCGCCAGTTTCACCACCGCCGGGGCCATGACGTAAAAGCAGGTGCCACTGAGAAATTCAACACCGGCCTGCGCCATGGCTTCGAGCAGGCCCATTCTCCTGAGTTCTGATTCGACCTGTGCGTTGACGGTGATGATCATGCGCGTGCCCGCTCTGACACGGCGTGACCCCATCAGGCGCACGATATCGGCCACTTCATGAAGACTCAGCTGGGGGGCGCTGAAGACCACCAGATCAGGCTGGACACCCGGCGGCAAACCGGGGAAGGCCTGCTCCAGGTCCTTGCGGGATACGTACCGTCGACCCTCAGGGATGCGCCCTGCGCAGGCGTCTTCCAGGGTCCGTGCCTCTGGGGTGCAGCCGACCACATGAAACATCGCAATTGAGCCGAAGCTGGCTGCTGCTGCTGCGAAGTGCTTGAGTTCGTCGATGGTTGGGTTGGCTTGCGGCGCAATGACGGCTGGCACCGTCCAGTAGTCGGCAATGGCCTGGCCGACGTAGGCGCCCAAAGCCGACCAATCGGCCGTGCCGACCAAGGGGGTCAGGACTTCAAAGACTTGGGTGGCACGGCGGTTTTCGTCGAGATGGAAGCCGTAGGCCGGCACAACCCCTGTCAGGGCCGCCGCAATCGAGGCGGGTCCCGCCTCGTAATTCGAGCGGGCACCGACCACGCCATTGGCGAAAGCCACCGCGCCGGTGTCACCCCAGGCCAGGTGCTGGCGAAAACGTGGCGGCGAGACTGTCTGGTAGTTGATGCAGGTGGCGCTGTCGATACAACCCATCGCGCGCAGAGCGCGATGCAGCTGATGCTCCTGGTCGATCTGACTTTGGGGCACACCGTAACGGCTGGCGCGATCGAAATCCACGCTGCAGGCGGCGGTGACGGTCGGCACTTGAAAACGGCCACCGGCGCTGGCCAGTTGTTCGACCAACTCAATGCCGACCTCGCCCATCATGCCGGCTTCCGCGCCGACCTGTACTGAGGCGACGGCCACAAAGTGCGTGCTGCCAAAAAACTGCGCGACCTTCATTTGCTGCGCCATGGCCCAACGCCAAGGCTCGCCTCGCGCGCCTTCGAGCATGGCCTGGTGCGCTTCGGAGAGCTGGATCATCACAGTGCGCTCAGACGTTCTGCGGCTTTGTGCAGACGGTCTAAGAGTTTTTCGAGGTTGGCGTATTCCTGTGGCGTGAATTCCGCCTCCAGTTGCTGCTGGCGGCGCCTTGAGATGCGCGATCCTTTGACATGCAGCGCAACGCCCGCTTCGGTGAGGGTCAACATGAACTGCCGCTTGTCTCGCGGGTCGGGCTCGGAGGCGACCAAGCCCTCTTGCTGCAATTTCGCCAGCGTGCGGCTGATCCAGCCTTTGTCAATCTCCAGAATTCGCACGAGCGCGCCAAAGGAAATGCCGGGTCGGCTGCCGATGACTGAAATGACACGCCATTGGGCTACCGAGATGCCCACTTCGTCGGGGATGGCGGTGGCCGCTGACCGGCCCAAAGCGCTGGCCAGGGCAATGATGCGAAACGACAGGTTCTGGGTGACATCCACCCCCTTGCGCGAGGCAGCCCGATTCATGGCCTGGCTCCGGTGGATGCACCGGCTGCGCCCAAGTCGGTCGGACCTTGCAGGCGCACCACATCTGCTCGTGCGCTGTGCCCCGACAAGTCAAAGGCCTGCCGCGCCGCGAGGGCAGTCTGCGGATCGATCTGGGCGTACAGCAAGCCTTCTTCAGTCGGGGGCAGGGGCGTACACAGCGGCTCGCCACTGGGCGCGAAGATCTGTGCATGCCCGCCACCGCCTTGCAAACGGTCTGACTTTTGCGGGGTATCACACAAACGCATCACCACCTCCGTCGTGACCGGGGCACAAGGCGCCAGAACGTAGCAGCCGCCTTCAAGCGCATAGGAGCGGCTCAATGCCAGGAAGGTCTGCGCACTGGGCATGTGGGGGATGTTTCTCAGGGGAAAGCTGGGCCAAGCGGCCACGTGAAGGGTTTCATGCTGCAGGTGCAGGGCATGCTTGAACAAAGGATGTCGGTGCTCTGCGCATGCCAAGGCACCGATGCGGCCCAGTGCCGTGTCCACCACCTTCAGATCCTCAGGGCCGCCTTCGGAAAATACCTTCAGTTCTACCGGTCCTGGCTTGAGCTTTCGCCGCTGCATCCGGACTTGTCCGGCATCGTCGATCAGCCATTGGGCGATGTACAGCCGCTCACCGTCACGCTCGGCGGCGCCCATGAGGACGTGGATGCCATGGTCGGCGGCCGATCGAGCGATGCTGGCCAGTTCATGGGAGTTGGCGCGCAGGGCCTGCTCCTGAAAGAGTTGGCTCAGGCCTTGCTGGTCGGCCCAGGCTGGGCTGTCCAGCCAGATCCACCAGGGGTAGCCGGGCAGCCAAACCTCTGGAAAGGCGATCAATTTCGCACCCGCGCGGGCAGCCTGTGCAATGAGCGCTTGGGCTTTTTCAAGGGATTGGGCCAGGTCCAGGTAGACCGGTGCCGCCTGAGCCACACAGACAAGATACGGAGCGGGCATGGACGTCTTGGTGAGTTGTTGCCTTGACAACAAATAGTAGTTGGGGCTGTAATGGCGCCCTAAGGGGGAAACCCTAGCCTTCCTGCGGGGACTGACGATGAATGATTTCGATGCCGCGCTGATCCAGTGCTTGGGCCAGCCATCGGTTTTTCTCAGGGGTGACATCCCGGAAAAGCACTTCAGCGACTGGATGACGAGCAGCCCCGTTGGCACGGCGCGTGCCTTGGTCCGTCCCGCATCAACACAGGATGTCAGCGCCTTGCTCAAGCTGTGCCAAGCGCACGGTGTACCGGTGGTGCCTCAAGGGGGGTTGACCGGCCTGGCCGGTGGGGCGCAACCGGTCCTGGACTGCGTGCTGGTGTCGCTCGAGAAAATGGACCGAATTGAAGCGGTAGATGCGGCCTCGTCGACGATCAGCGTGCAGGCGGGCGTCACGATGGGGCGTGTGCAGGCGGCAGCCGCTGACCGCGGCCTGTTTTTCCCCCTGGATCTCGGCGGGCGCGATTCCTGCACGATTGGTGGGAACCTGTCGACCAATGCGGGCGGCAATCGTGTCCTGCGCTACGGCATGGCCCGAGACCTTGTGCTGGGCTTGGAAGTGGTGCTGGCCGATGGAACGGTTTTGAGCCACATGAACCTGATGCTCAAGGACAACACTGGCTATGACCTCAAGCAACTCTTTGTGGGCAGCGAAGGCACGCTGGGGGTCATCACCCGGGCCGTGCTCAAACTGTTCCCCCAGCCTCGCACCACTCAGACTGCGCTGTGTGCGCTGGCTGACTACGAGGCGGTGCTGGGTCTGTTGACCCACGCTCGGCAGAACCTGGGCGCCCGCTTGTCGGCCTTTGAACTGATGTGGCCAGATTTTTATGAGCGCATGACCAATGGCCTGCCGCGCCTGAGCAAGCCGCTGCCTCACGGTCACGGCGGCTACGTCCTGCTCGAAGCGCAGGGGACTTCACCGGCGACAGACAATGAGCATTTTGAAGGTGTCTTGGCCGACGCCTTGAGTCAAGGGCTCATCGCGGACGTGGTGATCGCGCAGTCCGACAGCGATGCCCGCAGGATCTGGGCGGTTCGAGATTCTTCCGGTGAGTTTCGCGCCGTGTTCTGGCCGCATGTGGGCTTTGATGTCAGCGTTCCGACGGGGCAGATCGGCCACTTTGTCGAGGCCCTCAAAACCCAATTGCGAACCCGGTGGCCTCAGGTGCAGACGGTTTTCTTCGGGCATGTCGGAGACTCCAATGTGCACATCGGGGTGAAGGTGGTCGATGGCGCTCAGCCCGAGGCAGACATTGAAGAGCTGGTGTATGGCGTGGTGGGGCAGTGGCAGGGCTCCATCTCTGCCGAGCACGGCATCGGCACGATCAAGCGGGCGCACCTTCACCATTCGAGAAGTCCTGCAGAAATTGCCGTGATGCGAACGCTCAAAGCCGCGCTGGACCCTAAGGGCATCCTGAACCCCGGCAAGGTCTTGCCCGACCCCGTCACTGACGCAGCCTGAGCGGGGGGCTCTGGCCGCTCGCCTTTGACCACAAAATGCTCGCCAGAAAGGCCACCAAGGCGGTGGCTTGTTGTGTTGTGCGCTCTATGGGGCAGCCCGCCCGGCCGGGCTAAAGGTCGTGCATGCTTGTCGGATACCTGATCTGTCCCGCAGTCTGAGCCTGGGGTTTTGTTTTAATCCGGGACTTTCCCGCCCTCCGACCGTGTGCATGCTTACGAGTTGGGAGCGGGCCATTGTGAGTCAAAGGAGTTTCAAATGGCAGCTTCGTGGGCGAGATCCCTGACGGTTTTCTTTTTTGGTCTCGCCGGGCTTGCAGCGCATGCCCAAACCCCTTCTGGCCCTTACCCGAATCGGCCGATCAAGCTGATCGTGACGGTGCCGCCGGGTGGAGCGGCTGACTTCATCGCCCGCTTGCTGGCCAGCAAACTCTCGGCCTCCATGGGTCAGCCTGTGGTGGTCGAAAACAAGGCCGGTGCCAGCGGCGCACTGGCCAGCGACTTTGTGGCCAAGTCAGCACCGGACGGCTATACGCTGCTGCAAAACTCCATCACCACCCACGGCATCGGCCCGCACCTGATGGCCAAGCTGCCCTACGACCCGGTCGGCTCTTTTGCCCCCGTGGCCATGCTGGCGAGTTTGCCCCTGATCATGACGGTCAACGCCGAGCTCAAGGTCAACACCTTGGCCGAGTTCCTGAGCCTGGCCCGCGAGCGGCCTGGCAAGCTGGCCTTTGCCTCGTCGGGCAATGGTGGCGCGCCCCACATGGCTGGCGAGTTGCTCAAAGCGGCTGCATCGGTCGACATGCTGCACGCCCCCTACCGCGGCAGCGGCCCCGCGGTGGCTGATCTGGTGGGCGGACAGGTTCAAGTGATGTTTGACGGCGCGCCTTCGCTGCTGCAGCACATCACGTCCGGCAAGATTCGGGTGCTGGCGGCGGCCAGCCCGCGCCGCAACCCTCTGTTGCCTCAGACCCCGACCTTTGCTGAACTGGGCCTGCCGGCGGTCAACGTGGCACTTTGGTATGGGCTGATGGCGCCGGCCGGGACGCCGCCAGAGATCATCGCTCGCATCAACCGGGAGGTGAACCAGGCGCTTAAGTCTCCCGACGTGCTGGAACGCTTCGCGGCTCAGGGTACCGAGCCTCTGGGTGGTAGCCCGGAGCAGGCCGCCACCTACATCAAGCAGGAACTCGATCGCTGGGGGCCAGTGGTCAAGCGCGCAGGCATTGTGGCCAATTGAGCCTGGATGGCCGATTCTTGTGAATCTCCCACGCGGGCCTTGGCCCGCTGGGTCTTGCAAACGCAGTGGCAGGATGTCCCTGAGCCGGTGCGCCTGGCCGCTCGGCGCTCCTGGCTGAACTGGTGGGCCTGCGCACTCGGGGGCGCGCGCGATCCCCAGGTCGACCAACTGGTGGCTCTGTTGATCTCGGTCGGGGCCAGTGGTCCGGCCCCGCTGCTCGGGCGGGCTGAACGGCTTGATCTGCCATCTGCCGCACTGGTCCATGCCTTTGCGTCCAACATCCTGGACTATGACGATACCCATTGGGCCACTGCCATTCATCCGGCCGGGCCGGTGGCTTCTGCTTTGGTGGCCTGGACCAGCCAGCACCCCAGCGCCGGCGCCGATGTACTGCATGCCTTTCTTCTGGGCATTGAAGTCGAATGCGCGATCGGGCTGGCCGTATCGCCTGCACATTACGCCAAGGGTTGGCACATCACGGCCACCTGTGGTGTGTTTGGCGCGGCCGCTGCAGTGGGCCGTTTGATGCAGTTGAGCGAAACGCAGATGACCTGGGCCTTCGGTCATGCGGCCACCCAGGCCAGCGGCCTGGTGGCCAGCTTGGGCAGCAGTGCCAAGAGTCTGAACATTGCCCATGCCGCGCGCAACGGCCTGCTGGCAGCTCGCTATGCGCAGGCCGGGCTGAGCGCCAATGCGCTGGTGCTGGAGGATCGCTTTGGCTTCGGTGACTTGATGGGGGGCAGCGGCTTGTCCCTCGGGGTGCTGCCCGGCCCAGATTCTCAGTGGCAGGTGCAGGAGAACCGTTTCAAGCCTTACCCCTGTGGTTTTCTTTTGCACCCGGCCTTGAGGGTTTGCCATTCGATGGTGCAATCCCACGGCGTGTTCGCGGCCGATGAGGTGGCCCAGATCAAGCTGCGGGTCGCGCCATTGGCGGCCACCCGCGCCAACCGCCCCGACCCGGCCGATGGCATGGCGGCCAAGCTGAGCTTGCAGCATGCGGCGGCCGTCATGCTCGGCCAGGGCGATGCTGGCGTTCAGCGCTTTGGCGATGAAGCGGTGCGCCAGAGCCAGGCCCTGCGACAGAAGGTGCAAGTACTGGCCGATGAAGGCTTGAGCCAGCAGCAGGCCATCGTCGAGGTACACCTGCAGCAGGGCGAAATGCGACAGGCTCGCTACAGCCCCCCGCCGGGCGATGAACACCCCAGCCTGGACGAGGCGGGCTTGGCACTGAAGCTGCGCGAGTTGCTCGCTCATGGCGCGCCACACTGCTCGGCTGACCGGCTGCTTGCGCAGCTTCAAAGCACTGAGGAACTGGCCGATTTGCGCTCACTGGTCAGCCTGACCCATTCTTAAACCACCTTGGACTCATCATGGATTTGAATCTGAACGACAAGCATGTACTGATTACCGGCGGCAGCAAAGGCATAGGCCTGGCCTGCGCCGCTGCTTTCTTGCAGGAGGGCGCACGGGTCACGCTGGTGGCCCGGCAGGCCGATACCCTGGAGGCCGCTCGGCGCAGGCTATTGGATGCAGCGCCTTCGGCCTCGGTACAGATCTGCGTGGCTGATCTGACCGATGCGGCTCAGGCGGCTCAGGCACTGGCGCATGCGCAGGGCCTGAGCGGGCCGGTCGACGTGCTGGTCAACTCCGCTGGCGCGGCCAAGCGGACACCTGCGCCGGCGCTCACGCCTGAGGCCTGGCGCGATGCCATGCTGTCCAAGTTTTTCAGCTACATCCACATGATGGATCCGACCATCAAGGCCATGGCGGCGCGGGGGCAAGGCACCATCGTCAATGTGATTGGCAACGGGGGCAAAGTGGCCAGTCCGGTGCACCTGCCCGGCGGTTCGGCCAATGCGGCCTTGATGCTGGCCACGGCCGGACTGGCCAATGCGTATGCAGGGCAGGGGGTGCGCGTCAACGGGGTCAATCCTGGCAGTACGCTGACCGAGCGACTGGACAAGGCCATTGAAACCGATGCCCGCAACAGCCAGATCGACAAGGAAACGGCCTTGGCGCGGATGGTGGAGAAGTTACCTCTGGGACGCATCGCCGAGCCGCAGGAGGTGGCCAATGCGGTGGTGTTCCTCGCCTCCAGCCGAGCCAGCTACATCAATGGCGTGAACCTGATGATGGATGGCTCACTGGTGCCGATGATCTGAAGCGCCTTGGTGCCCGCGCGTCTGGGCTTGAGCCTCAGGGCTTGATGTAGGCGTAGCCCTCGCGTGCCTGAAGCCGGCCGATCCGCACCACGCCGGAGGGCGTGTATTCGGCGTCCATGGAGAACTGGGCCTTGGTCAGGTTGCGGTTTCTGAGGGTGATTTCGCAGATCTCGAAGCGCACATTGCGCGCCTTCAGGGCTGAGACCAGCGCGCCGTAGTCAACGTTCGGATTGCTCTTGTCTTTGGCGCCTTCCATCAGGAAGTCGACGCCATCGGCGTGTGTGACCACGACGATCTGAGTCTCGGGGGCCACATCGAGATGGTTGCGAATGTTGCGCAGGCCTTTGGTGGCTTGCGTGGCGGCGTTGTCGATGTGGTAGATCACCTTGTCGGCTGTCGTTTGTGCAGCGGCGCTCAGGGCGGTGAGGAGACAAAAAGCCAGGGCGAGGATTTTTTTCATGCTTGTTCCTAGGTTCAAGGGTGCTTACCAGCTGTGCAAGCTGCCATCGTGCTGCAGGCGGTTGACCGGCAGGTAGGCGCGCTGGTAGGGGTATTGTGCGGCCAGTTTTTCGTCGATGTCTACGCCATGGCCGGGTGATTCGCCGCAGTACAGCATGCCCCGCTCGAAGCGCCAGTCGTGCGGGAACACGCTGAGCATCTGCTCACTGTGCGGCATGTATTCCTGCACACCGAAATTGGGCACCCAGGTGTCAAAGTGCAGGGCAGCGCCCATGCAGATGGGTGACAGATCGGTTGCGCCGTGGCTGCCGGTGCGTACCTGGTAGAGCGCGGCCAGATCGGCGATGCGCCGCAGGTGCGTGATGCCACCGGCGTGCGTGACGGTGGTGCGGATGTAGTCGATCAGTTGCTCTTCGATCAAGGCCTTGCAGTCCCAGATGCTGTTGAAGACTTCGCCCACAGCCAGGGGGGTGGTGGTGTGCTGGCGGATCAGTCGGAAGGCTTCCTGATTCTCGGCTGGCGTGGGGTCTTCGATCCAGAACAGTGCGAAGGGCTCCAGGCTGCGCCCGAGTTGCGCGGCCTCCAGCGGTGTGAGGCGGTGGTGTACGTCGTGCAGCAGGTGGGTTTCTTCGCCAACGGCCTGCCGTACCGCTTCGAAGAGGCGGGGGGTGTGACGCAGGTACCTGGCGCTGTCCCAGTCATGCTCGCCGGGCAAGGCCCCATCGGCCGGCTCGTACATGCGGGCGTTGGTGCTGACCCCATAGACCTTGTTCAAACCGGGTACGCCGCTTTGCGCCCGAATGGCCAGGTAGCCTTCCTCCCGATGCCGCAAGACCTCATCGACCGTCTCGGCGATGTCGCGTCCGGTGGCGTGTCCGTAGGCCATGACGCCGGTGCGGCTGCGGCCACCGAGCAACTGATACAGGGGCTGACCTGCGATCTTGGCCTTGATGTCCCACAGCGCAGTATCCACGGCCGCGATGGCGGTCATGGTGACGGGACCACGGCGCCAATAGGCGCCCTTGTAGAGGTATTGCCAGATGTCCTCGATCTGCTGTGGGTCACGGCCGATCAGGCAAGGCAGCACATGGTCATCGAGGTAACTGGCCACGGCCAGTTCGCGGCCGTTGAGGGTGGCGTCGCCCACGCCGGTCAGGCCCTGGTCGGTCTCGATCTTGAGCGTGACAAAGTTGCGGCCGGGGCAGCAGACGATGACACGAGCGGCGGTGATTTTCATGGAATGTCTTGCAGCAGTTGTTCGACAGCTTGGTCGGCCCCCAAGTTCAGGATGCAGCGATGCCAGTGACTGACCCGGTCGATCCAGAGTTCGTGGCCCGCGAGCTCACTGCCCCACCAGGCGTTCTGGCTCAGCAAGGCGCGCACACAGGCCTGCGGCTGATTGAGCTGATCGGCGGCCAGTGACTTGAGCGCCTGCGCATCTGGATCTTTGATCTCATAGGCTTGGCCTTGCTCGTCGACACCCAGGCCATAGCGCAGCCACGCGGCGGCAGCCAGCGCGTGGTGATCAAGGCCACCGCCCTGGCTCAGCTGAGCCAGGACCGATGCCGGCCAGCGCTGCGGGATCTTCAGCGAGCTGTCCATCGCGATCTGGTGCACGCTGTGGCGCAGATAGGGGTTGCCAAAGCGCTGAATCAGGGCGTCGCGGTAGGCGGGCCAGTCTTGGCGTGACAGATGGGGTGCGACCTCGCGCGTCATCAGGCGTTCAATAAAGCGGCGGATATGGGTTTGGCCGATGCAGTCGGCAATGTGAGCCCGGCCGGTGACCGCGCCGAGCAGGGCCATGGCGGTGTGACTGCCATTGAGCATGCGCAGCTTGGCTTCTTCATAGGCGTGGACCTCATGGGTCACGCGCACGCCTTGCGCAGCCAGCACCGCGCCATCGGACGGGTCTGCGAAATGGTCTTCAATCACCCACTCCCAAAAAGCTTCGACGCCCAGTGCGGTTGGGTCTTGAACACCCAACTGTGCCTGCGCCGCTTGCTGCAGGGCTTCGCTGGTGGCCGGCACGATGCGGTCGACCATGCTGCACGGAAAGGCGCAGCGCGCTTCAATCCATTCCCTCAGGGCGCCGTGGGTTTGGGCCAGCACCAGGGCCTTGAGCTTCCGGCCATTGGCTTGCAGGTTGTCGCAAGAGGCGATGGTCAAGCCGGCCAGCCCAGCCAGCCAGCGCAGTTGCAAGCCGTCGGCCAGCAGTTGCGCCAGGTTGGGGGTATAGCCCTTCTCGGTGACGGTCAGGGTGACCCAGCGCGTATCGGCTGCCGCGATGGCGCCCACCACGGCCTGGCACTGTGTGGCTGCGACATCCAGGCGCCAAAGCGCACCGGGTATCTCCCATCGCACACCCTGCCCATCGGCCACCCGAACTGCATACAGGCCGTCTTGGGCCTTCAGGGCATTGACCAGCGCGGGCTGATTCATGCCCACGCCATGCACGCCCCAGCGGGCGTCGCCGCCGGCCAGCAAGCGGTCGAAGACCATGGCCTGATGGGCGCGATGGAAGGCGCCCAGCCCCAGGTGAACCACACCTGGGGCGCCGGTACGCGGATAACTGGGGGAGGCGTCTACCCGGGGTTGCCACAGCGAGCCGCTGGCTGGGCCCAGCAGCGGCACACTCACAGACCCACCTTCGCAGCCGCTGCTTCGATTTCGGTCCAGGTGGCCTGGTCGATCTCAATGCCTTCGAGCGAGCGCTTGGCCCGGGCCGCCCGCTCGGGCTCTCCAGCGATCAAGACGCCACCTTCTCGGCTGGGGCTCTGGCGCAGCCAATCGGCAAAAGCCTGCGCCTCTTGTTCAAAGCTGGCTTGCGTGCCCAGGCGGGCCGGATCAATGATGACGGTGAGCATGCCATTGAGGACGGCGCGTCGCTCATCGGCCTGCTGGTGCCAGGTGCCGCCACCGCTGAGGGCGCCACCGAGTAGCTCGCAGGCCACCGCCATGCCGTAGCCCTTGTGCTCCCCGAAGGTCATGAGCGCGCCCATCAGGCCGTTGGACTGAGGCGTCACCACCACGCCCGGGTCGGTGCTGGGCAGTCCGTGTTCGTCGATCAGGTATCCCTCTGGGACACGCTCGCCCTTGTTGTGAGCCACGCGCATCTTGCCCTGGGCCACCCGGCTGGTGGCAAAGTCCAGAATGAAGGGCTCGCGCTGGCCCATCGGAATGCCGATGCAGCAAGGGTTGGTGCCAAAGCGGCCGTCGCCACCGCCGAAGGGCGCCACGACCGGCCGGGCGATGACATTGACGAAATGCATCGACACCAGACCTTGCGCGCTGGCCATTTCGGCAAAGTGCCCGATGCGGCCCAGATGATGCGTGCGCGCCAGGGTCACGATGCAACTGCCGTGCTGCCGCGCGCGTGCAATCCCCAGTTCCATGGCCTGCACGCCAGTGATTTGGCCGTAGCCGGTTTGCCCGTCCAGACTGAGCATGCTGCCCAGATCGGCCAGTACTTTCACGCCGGTGTTGGGTGACAGTCCGCCTTCGAGCACCGCGTCGACATAGCGTGGGACCATGCCCACGCCGTGGGAGTCGTGGCCACTGAGGTTGGCCATGACCAGGTTCTCGGCCACTTGTTCGGCCTCGGGGCGCTGGCTGCCAGCGGCTTCAATGATGTCTGCAACTCGGGCGCGTAGCGCCGCTGCGGCCATGCGGTGGGTCATGGTTGTTCTCGCTAGGGGTTCACATGACCGCGCCGACTTGCCAGGGCACAAACTCATTTTGCCCATAGCCGTGTCGCTCGCTCTTGGTGGCTTGCCCCGACGCTGCTTGCAGCATCAACTGGAAGATGCGTTGCCCCATCTCACTCACGCTGACGCCGCCATCGATGACTTCACCGCAGTTGATGTCCATGTCTTCTTCTTGCCGCTTCCAAAGCGCGGTGTTGGTCGACAGCTTCAGGCTCGGTGCCGGCGCACAGCCATAGGCGCTGCCCCGTCCGGTGGTAAAGCAAATCAGATTGGCTCCGCCAGCGACTTGGCCGGTGGCGCTGACCGGGTCGTAGCCGGGCGTGTCCATGTAGACAAATCCCCGCTGATCGACCGCTTCGGCGTATTCATAGACCGCCTGCAAATTGCTGGTCCCGCCCTTGGCCACTGCGCCCAGCGATTTCTCAAGGATGGTGGTCAAACCACCAGCCTTGTTGCCTGGCGAGGGGTTGTTGTTCATCTCGCCACCATTGGCGGCGGTGTATTGCTCCCACCAGCGTATGCGCTCAATCAATTTGTGCGCCACCTCCGGTTTGACGGCGCGGCGGGTGAGCAGGTGCTCGGCGCCGTAGATTTCGGGCGTTTCACTCAGTATGGCTGTGCCGCCATGGGCCACCAGCAGGTCCACCGCCGCGCCCAGAGCAGGGTTGGCGCTGATGCCGGAGTAGCCGTCGGAGCCCCCGCACTGCAGGCCGACCGTGATGTGCGCAACGCTGCAGGGGGGTACGGGCCACCGCATTGGCCTGCGGCAGCATCTGCCGAATCAGGGCAATGCCTTTTTCCACCG
>JAXITB010000020.1:0-15422 GCA_034680305.1 Polaromonas sp.
GTGGGGGGTTTGGTCCGGCCGCCGACGCTTTTGCGCGGGTGGGGCTGGCGCGGGCCGCCCAGCGCCGGGTGATGACCTTTGCCCTGCGAGGGCCGGCCGATGTGACGGCCAGCGCGCAGTGGCTGGCTTCGCACTGGCAGGTCCGGGCCCTGACGCCGCAGGGATCCATTGATTTTTCCTTGCAGGTGGCCGGCCGGCATAACGTCAAGAACGCCCTGGCCGCGATCGCTTGTGCGCTGGCTGCCGGGGTCAGGCCCGATTCCATTGCCCGGGGCCTGTCTGGCTTCGAGCCGGTCAAGGGCCGCTCGCGTGCCCATAACCTCCGTCTGCCCGGCGGGGCGCCCCTGGTGCTGGTGGACGACAGCTACAACGCCAACCCCGACTCGGTCCGTGCGGCCATCGAGGTGCTGCGCGAGTTGCCCGGCCCGCACCTGCTGGTGCTCGGTGACATGGGCGAGGTCGGCGACCGGGGTCCTGAGTTTCATGCCGAGGTGGGCGCCCATGCCCATGCCTTGGGCATTGAGCAGCTGTGGTGCTGCGGTGAGCTGATGCGCCATGCCGCGCAGGCCGCGCCCGGCGCCCGTCATTTTGAGCGGGTGCAAGACCTGCTGGCCCAATTGCCCCAAGTGATGCCCGGACTGGGCAGCGTGCTGGTCAAAGGCTCGCGTTTCATGCGCATGGAGCAGGTGGTCCAGGCGATCGAGGCGCTGGCCCAGGTGTCGGCTGAGGAGCAGACATGCTGATCTGGTTGGCACAGTGGCTGCAGAGCCTGTCGAGCGACCTGAGTTTTTTCCGGGTCTTCCAGTACCTGACCTTCCGTGCGGTGATGGCGGCCCTGACCGCCCTGCTCATTGGGCTGGTGGCTGGACCCTGGGTCATTGCGCGCCTGACCAGCCTGAAGATCGGTCAGCCGGTGCGCGGCTATGCCATGCAAAGCCATTTGGTGAAAAGCGGCACGCCCACCATGGGCGGCGTGCTGATCCTGCTGTCCATCGCGGTGGCCACCTTGTTGTGGTTCGACTGGTCCAATCGTTTTGTCTGGATCGTGCTGATCGTCACGCTTGGATTTGGCGCCATCGGCTGGGCCGATGACTGGCGCAAGGTGGTGCGCAAGGACCCGGAGGGCATGCCGTCCCGCGAGAAATACCTCTGGCAGTCGCTCATCGGCCTGATTGCAGCGGTTTACCTGGTGTTCAGTATTTCCGAGAGCTCCAACGCACGGGTGCTCGAACTGTTCCTCAACTGGGTGGGCTCCGGATTCGACGTGAACCTGCCACCCAAAGCCGGTCTGATGGTGCCCTTTTTCAAGGAAATCAGCTATCCCCTCGGCGTGTTCGGCTTTGTGATCCTGACCTACCTGGTCATCGTTGGCTCGAGCAATGCGGTCAACCTGACCGATGGCTTGGACGGCTTGGCCATCATGCCGGTGGTCATGGTCGGCTCGGCCCTCGGTGTGTTCGCCTATGTGACCGGCAGCTCCGTCTACTCGAAATACCTGTTTCTGCCTCATATCCCTGGTTCGGGCGAATTGCTGATCTTTTGCGCCGCCATGGCTGGGGCCGGGCTGGCCTTCCTGTGGTTCAACACCCACCCGGCGCAGGTCTTCATGGGCGATGTCGGCGCGCTGGCACTGGGGGCCGCACTGGGTACCATCGCCATCATCGTGCGTCAGGAAATTGTGTTGGCCATCATGGGCGGCATTTTTGTGGTCGAGGCCCTGTCGGTCATGGCGCAGGTGACCTACTTCAAGTACACGAAACGCAAGTATGGCGAGGGCCGTCGCATCCTCAAGATGGCTCCCTTGCATCACCATTTTGAAAAGAGCGGCTGGAAGGAAACGCAGGTGGTGGTGCGCTTCTGGATCATCACCATGCTGCTTTGCTTGGTGGGTCTGTCGACCCTGAAGCTGCGATGAAGAGCCTGCAAGATCAAGCCGTACTGGTGCTGGGGCTGGGCCTGTCGGGTCTGGCCTTAGCACGCTGGTGCGTGCGCTGCGGCGCGCAGGTGACGGTGGCCGATACCCGGCCGGCCCCGCCCCAGCTGCCCGCCTTGCAGCAGCAATGCCCGCAGGTGCGTTTTGTCGGCGGACCTTTCAGCGCCGAGCTGGTGCAGGGGCAGCGTGCGGTCTTCAAGAGCCCCGGTCTGTCGCCGGCCGAAGTGGCGCCGGTGGTCGACGCGGCGCGGGCCATCGGCTTGCATGTGGGCAATGAACTGAGCTTGTTTGCCCAGGCCTTGGCTGAGTTGGCTGAGCCTGTTGCCCAGGCCATCGAATCAGTGGCCGACGCGATGCCCCCCTCAGAGGCTGAGGAGCCGGCCGGTGATGCACCCGACTTGACCGAGCTGTCGCTGGCTGACGGGCGGTTGCCTGGGCCAAAGGCCGAGCCGATTGACGCTGAGGCTTGCGTCGCTGAAGGCGATCGGCCCGCCGATGAGGACGGCGCGGATCAGGCGCCGCCTGACCTCGCCTTGATGACGCCGCCTGCGGCCCCGCCCGGATATCGGCCTCGGGTGTTGGCCATCACCGGGACCAATGGCAAGACGACGGTGACCTCGCTGACCGGCCTGCTGGTCGAGCGATCGGGCCTGTCGGTGGCTGTGGCGGGCAACATCGGCCCGACTTTGCTCGATACCCTGACGGCGGCGCTCGAGCAAGGACAGTTGCCGCAGGTCTGGGTGCTGGAGTTGTCGAGCTTTCAGCTCGACGAAGTCAGCACCTTTGAGCCCACCGCCGCGACGGTGCTCAACCTCAGCCAGGACCACCTCGATTGGCACGGGGACATGGCCGCCTATGCCCGGGCCAAGGCCAACATCTATGGCCAGCGCGGCCTCATGCTGCTCAACCGGGACGACCCGCTGGTCATGGCGCAATTGCCGGCGCCGTTGGCCGTCAAGGGCAAAGCCCGCTCGCCCCGGATCCGTACGCATCAGACCTTTGGCACCGATCTGCCCAGCCGGCCCGGTGACTGGGGGCTTGAAACTGTTGGCGGCATGACTTGGCTGGTGCGGGCCGCCGAGGCCGATGAGACGGTCAAGCGCGCTAAGAACGAGGACGAGCCGATTTACATTCAGCGCCTGATGCCCGTCGAGGCGCTGCAAATCCGCGGTCGCCACAATGCGAGTAACGCCCTGGCTGCCTTGGCCCTGGCCACCGCCTCGGGTGGGGGCTTGGCGGCCATGTTGCATGGGCTGAGGCAGTACCGTGGCGAGCCGCACCGGGTCGAGCCGGTCGGTGTGATTGAGGGCATCGAGTTTTTTGACGACAGCAAAGGCACCAATGTGGGTGCCACTGCAGCTGCGCTCAAAGGACTGGGTGCCGAGCGGCGGGTCGTCGTGATTCTGGGCGGCCAGGGCAAAGGCCAGGACTTTTCTCCCTTGGCCGAACCGCTGCGCCGCCATGGCCGCGCGGCGGTGCTGATCGGGCGCGATGCGCCACAGTTGCGCCAGGCCCTGGCGGCCACTGGCGTGCCTCTGTCAGACGCGGCCGATATGACGGCGGCGGTGCAGGCTGCGTTCGCACTGGCTCAAACCGGCGATGCGGTGCTCCTTTCGCCGGCCTGCGCCAGCTTTGACATGTTCAGAGACTATGGCCACCGCGCTGAGGTCTTCCGTGAGGCGGTGACCGATTTGGCCCAAGAGCATGGGGTGATGCTGTGAACCTGCCGGGATTGGATCGGATTAAACAGTCTTTGGGCCTGCCGGTCGCCGAGCCGGTGTCTGCTCTGCCGGTCCGCACCGGGATGCCGGGGCGGGTCCTGGGCCCGTCCATGCCAGTGCGTCTGCTGGGTTTTGATCAGGCTTTGGTCTTTGTCACGCTGGCCCTGCTGTTGTGGGGACTGGTGATGGTGTATTCGGCCTCGGTGGCCATGCCTGACAACCCGAAATTTGCGCGCTATGCGAACACACATTTCTTGGTGCGTCACATGTTCTCGTTGGTGGTGGCCTTGGTGGTGGCGGTGCTGGCCTTCCAGATCCCGATGTCGACCTGGGAAAAGCTGGCACCTTGGTTGTTCATTGCTTCGCTGGTGCTGCTGGTGGTGGTGCTCATTCCCTTTATTGGACGCGGCGTCAACGGGGCACGCCGCTGGATTTCACTGGGGGTAATGAACTTTCAGCCCTCGGAGTTGGCCAAGTTTGCGGTGCTCATGTATGCAGCCGACTATATGGTGCGCAAGATGGAGGTCAAGGAGCGCTTCTTCCGTGCCGTGCTGCCCATGGGGGTGGCGGTGGGCGTGGTGGGGATGTTGCTGCTGGCCGAGCCCGACATGGGCGCCTTCCTGGTGATCGTGGTCATCGCCATGGGCATTCTTTTCTTGGGCGGTGTCAATGCCCGGATGTTCTTTTTCATTGCCGCCATTGTGGCGATGGCCTTTGCTGTCATGATCTGGGCCAGCCCCTGGCGGCGCGAGCGCATTTTTGCCTACCTCGATCCCTGGTCGGCTGAAAACGCGATCCGCAAAGGCTACCAACTGTCGCATTCACTCATCGCATTCGGACGCGGAGAACTCACCGGGGTGGGCCTGGGAGGCAGCATCGAGAAGCTGCACTGGCTGCCTGAAGCGCACACCGACTTCTTGTTGGCCGTCATCGGCGAAGAATTTGGCCTGGTCGGTGTGGTGGTAGTGATCTGTCTGTTCCTCTGGTTGACCCGTCGCATCATGCACATCGGCCGCCAGGCCATCGCCATGGATCGCCTGTTCTCCGGGCTGGTGGCGCAGGGGGTGGGCATCTGGATTGGATTTCAGTCTTTGATCAACATGGGCGTCAACCTGGGCGCGCTGCCCACCAAAGGCCTGACCCTGCCGCTGATGAGCTACGGTGGCTCGGCCATCATGATGAATCTGCTGGCGTTGGCGGTGGTGCTGCGCATCGACCATGAGAACCGGATCATGATGCGGGGCGGGCGACCATGAGCAGCACCCCTTGCGTGATGGTCATGGCCGGCGGGACTGGCGGCCATATTTTTCCGGGCCTGGCGCTGGCGCAGGCTCTGCGCGAGCGCGGCTGGCGGGTGCACTGGCTCGGCGGTCGCGGTACGTCCGAGCGCCCAAGCATGGAAAGCCAGTTGGTGCCTGAGCGCGGCCTGCCCTTTGCCAGCATCGACTTTGGCGGGCTGCGTGGCAAGGGTCCTTTGGCGCTGGCTTTGCTGCCGGTGCGCCTGCTGCGCGCCTTCTGGCAGTCGCTGGTCCTGGTGCGCCGCATTAAGCCTGATGTGGTGGTCGGCCTGGGCGGTTACATCACCTTTCCGGGCGGCATGATGAGTGTGCTGATGGGCAAGCCTTTGGTGCTGCATGAACAAAACTCGGTGGCCGGACTGGCCAATCGGGTATTGGCCGAGGTGGCTGACCGGGTCTTCACCGCGTTCCCCAATGTGCTCAAGAAGGGGCAGTGGATCGGTAATCCCTTGCGCCATGCCTTCGTGTCCCAGTTGCCGCCGGCCGAGCGCTTTGCTGGCCGCAGCGGCCCCTTGCAGTTGCTGGTGATCGGCGGCAGCCTGGGCGCGCAGGCGCTCAATGAGGTGGTGCCGCAGGCTTTGGCCCTGATCCCGGTGGCGCAGCGCCCGCAGGTGCGGCATCAAAGCGGCGCCCGACAGATTGACGCCCTGCGCCAGGCCTATGAGCGCGTGGGGGTGCAGGCCGATCTGACGGCCTTCATCGACGACACCGCCGCTGCCTTTGCGCAGGCCGATCTGGTGATTTGCCGTGCCGGCGCCTCCACCGTCACCGAGATCGCGGCCATCGGTGCGGCCGCCGCCTTCGTACCGTTTCCCCATGCGGTGGACGACCACCAGAGCCGCAATGCGCGCCATCTGGTGGATGCCGGGGCGGGCTGGCTGCTGCCACAACGCGAACTCACGCCACAGGCCTTGGCCGACTGGATTCAAAGTCTGGACCGTGGCCAGTTGCTTGAGCGGGCCCAGGCGGCCAAGCGGCTGGAGAAGACCGAGGCCACAGCCTCTATGGTGCGCGCCTGCGAGGAGTTGCTGTCATGAGGACCGGTTCATGAAGCACGCGGTCAAACGCATTCATTTCATTGGTCTGGGCGGCTCGGGCATGTCGGGCATTGCCGAGGTTTTGCATAACCTGGGCTATGAGATCTCGGGCTCGGACCTGGCCGACAGCGCCACCTTGCGGCGGCTGGCGCGCCTGGGCATACGCACCTTCGTCGGTCATGATGCGGCCCACCTGAGTCAGGCCGATGCGGTGGTGACCTCCACCGCCGTCAAGCCCGACAATCCGGAGGTGCTGAGCGCGCGAGCGCGCCATATTCCGGTCGTTCCCCGCGCCCTGATGCTGGCCGAGTTGATGCGACTCAAGCAGGGCATCGCCATAGCCGGCACCCACGGCAAGACCACCACCACCAGCTTGGTGGCCAGCGTGCTGGCTGAGGGTGGGCTCGACCCGACCTTCGTGATCGGCGGGCGTTTGAACAGCGCCGGTGCTAACGCCAAGCTCGGCGCAGGCGACTACATCGTGGTCGAAGCCGACGAGTCAGACGCCTCCTTTTTGAATTTGCTGCCGGTGATGGCGGTGGTCACCAACATCGATGCCGATCACATGGAGACCTATGGCCATGATTTCGGTCGGCTCAAGTCCGCTTTTGTCGAGTTTCTGCACCGCATGCCGTTTTACGGCGCAGCCGTGTTGTGCACCGATGACCCGGCGGTGCGTGACATTGCCGCCCAGGTCTCGCGTCCGATCACCAGCTATGGTTTCAATGAGCAGGCTCAGGTGCGCGCGGTAGACGTGACCCACCATCAGGGACAGATGCACTTCACCGTGCAGCGGCGCAACGGCGTGACCCTGCCCGACCTGCCGGTGGTACTCAATTTGCCAGGTCAGCACAATGTGCTCAACGCCTTGGCGGCCATCAGTGTGGCGGTCGAACTCGATGTGGCCGATGCGGCGGTGCAAAAGGCCCTGGCTGAATTTCGTGGGGTGGGACGGCGCTTCCAGCGCTACGGTGATGCGGCTCTGGCCGGTGGCGGGCGCTGCACCCTGGTGGACGACTACGGCCATCATCCGGTCGAGATGGCCGCCACACTGGCGGCCGCGCGCGGCGCCTTCCCGGGGCGGCGTCTGGTGCTGGCATTTCAGCCGCACCGTTACAGCCGCACGCGCGATTGCTTCGAGGACTTTGTGCGGGTCATCGGCCAGGCCGATGCGGTCTGGCTCACCGAGGTCTACGCCGCTGGCGAGGCGCCCATCGTGGCGGCCGATGGGCGTGCGCTGATGCGGGCCCTGCGTGTGGCCGGTAAGGTCGAGCCCTTGTTTGTGCCGGCGGTCGACGATCTGCCCCAGGCCATCGTCGAGAACGCACGCGATGGGGATGTGGTGCTGTGCATGGGCGCCGGCTCCATTGGGCAGGTCGCTGGCAAGGTGCTCGAATTGGCGGGGGCCGCGGCATGAGGACAGTCGACGTGCGCAGCCTGGGCAAGGTGGCCGTGCTCATGGGCGGTCAGTCGGCCGAGCGTGAGATTTCCCTCATGTCGGGCGGCGGCGTACTGCAGGCGCTGCGTGCGCGCGGGGTCGATGCCCATGCCTTCGATCCTGCTGAGCGCTCGCTGTGGGAGCTCAAGACCGAGGGCTTTGATCGCTGCTTCATCGCCCTGCACGGTCGGTTCGGCGAAGACGGTACGGTGCAGGGCGCTTTGGAGCTCATGGGCATCGCCTACACCGGCTCGGGCGTCATGGCCTCCAGTTTGGCGATCGACAAGGTCATGACCAAGCGCTTGTGGCTGGCCCAAGGCCTGAGCACTCCTCGCTATGTGCTGCTGCAACGTGGTCGCTATCAGGCCTCGGATCTGGATGCGGTGATCGCTGAGCTGGGCCTGCCGCTGATCGTCAAGCCTGCCCGCGAGGGCTCGTCCATCGGTCTGACCAAGGTCAACCAAGCCCATGAAATGGCCCAGGCCGTCGAGCGCGCAGCCAGCCTCGATGCCGACGTGCTCTGTGAGCAGTTCATTGCGGGCGATGAGGTCACCTGCCCGGTGTTGGGAAGCGGTGATGCGGCGCGAGCGCTGCCGCTGATCCGCATCGTCGCGCCTGAGGGCAACTACGACTATCAGAACAAGTATTTCACCGATGCGGTGCAATACCTGGTTCCCAGCGGCCTGCCGGTCTCTCAGGAGCAGGCCATTGCCGAGTTGGTGCTGGCGGCCTACCGCAGCCTGGGCTGCCGCGGCTGGGCCCGCGCCGATGTGATGATCGATGCGACCACACGCCAGCCCTATCTGCTCGAGATGAACACCTCGCCAGGCATGACCGGCCACTCCCTGGTGCCCATGTCGGCGCGTGCTGCCGGCCTGTCGTATGAGGAACTGTGCCTGCAGGTCCTGTCCTTGGCCAGTTTGGACCATGGAGGGGCCTCGTGATGAGCGCAGCCCTGGTCAGCCTTCCGCCCGATGTGCGCCTGATGAACGCCTTGGCCGCAGGCCTGGCCCTGGTATTCGTCGCTCTGGTCTTGGGTCTGAGCACTCTGTGGTTGCTGCAGCTGCCGTCGTTTGGCTTGCGTGCCATTCGCATTGACAACGAACTGACCCACAACAACGCGGTAACCTTGCGCGCCAACCTGGCTGGCCGTCTGGCAGGTAATTTCTTCACCTTGGACCTGCACCAAACCAAACAGACTTTTGAGTCGGTGCCTTGGGTGCGACGGGCGGTGGTGCGGCGTGATTTTCCCAATCGGCTGAGGGTACGTATTGAAGAACACGAAGCGGTGGCTTTGTGGGGCCTCGACGACGACTCCCGTTTGCTTAACAGTCACGGCGAGGTCTTTGAGGTCAATCAGGGCGATGTCGAGGCAGAGAGCCTGCCCCGCCTGGTGGGCCCGCGTGAGCAGTCCCAACTGGTTTTGACGACTTACCGTCGCTTGGCCCCGTTGTTCGAATCCATCGACGCGACGTTGGCCCAGCTGGAGTTGACCAGTCGCGGCAGCTGGCGCGTCCGGCTCGAAAACGGGGCATTGGTCGAAATCGGCCAAGGCAGCCTGGACGAGTTGGCCCAGCGGATCCAACGATTTTTGTCCACCTTTCAGCAGACCCCGTCTCGCTTAGGTCGCAACATCGAATCAGCCGACCTGCGTTATCCCAATGGATATGCCCTGCGCTTGCGTGGGGTGACGACGACAGGCGGCGACCGAAGTAACAAGACAATCAGGTGAATTTATGGCCAAGGAATACAAAGATCTCGTCGTAGGGCTGGACATCGGGACCAGCAAGGTGATGGTGGTCGTCGGTGAGGTGCTGCCGGGCGGTGAGCTCAAGCTCGCTGGCCTGGGCGTGGCGCCCAGCAATGGCCTCAAGCGAGGCGTGGTGGTCAACATCGATGCCACGGTGCAGAGCATTCAGCAGGCGCTCAAAGAAGCCGAGCTGATGGCCGACTGCAAGATCTCTCGCGTCTATACCGGTATCACCGGCAGCCACATCCGAGGCATGAATTCCAGCGGCATGGTGGCCGTCAAGGACAAGGAAGTCACGCCGGCCGACGTGGCCCGTGTGATTGAGACAGCCAAGGCCATCAACATCTCCACCGACCAGCGCCTGCTCTTGGTTGAGCCTCAGGAGTTCGTGATCGACGGCCAAGACGTGCGTGAGCCCATCGGCATGAGCGGCATCCGGCTGGAAGCCAAGGTGCACATCGTCACCGGCGCCCAAAGCGCGGCTGAGAACATCGTCAAGTGCGTGCGTCGCTGCGGCCTGGAGGTCGACCAGTTGATGCTCAATCCGCTGGCCTCCAGCTTGGCGGTGCTCAGTCAGGACGAGCAGGAGCTGGGTGTGGCCCTGGTCGACATCGGTGCCGGCACCACCGACGTGGCCATCTTCACCGGTGGCGCAATCCGACACACGGCGGTCATTCCCATTGCCGGCGACCTGATCACCAGTGACATCGCCATGGCCTTGCGCACGCCCACCAAGGACGCGGAGGACATCAAGGTTGACAGCGGCTGCGCCAAGCAATTGCTGGCCGATCCAGAAACCCAGGTGGAGGTACCCGGTTTGGGCGATCGCGGCCCGCGCATGCTCAGCCGCCAGGCGCTGGCTGGCGTGATCGAGCCGCGGGTCGAGGAAATCTACACCCTGGTGCAGCAGGTCATCCGCGAGTCGGGCTATGAAGAAATGCTGTCTTCGGGCATCGTGATCACGGGCGGCAGCGCCGTCATGGCCGGGATGGTTGAGTTGGGCGAAGACATCTTCCTCAAGCCGGTGCGGCGTGGCATTCCGCGCTACTCCAGTGGCTTGTCCGACATGGTGGCCCAGCCCCGTGCAGCCACGGTGATGGGCCTGATGGAAGAGGCCAGGTTGGCGCGCATGCGTGGGCTCAAGGTGGCCCAGAAGGCCGGCAGCGTGCAAAACGCGTTCGGACGGATCAAGGAATGGCTGGTGGGGAACTTCTGATGAACATCACACGCCAAGGCGAGCCGCGCTTTAACGGTCTGACCCACGCAGGAGGTGCCGACCCGCCCTCATGACAATCACATCCATGCATCTCAATAAAAACGGTTCACATTCAAGGCAACTGCAGGAAAGAAGGAGGCTCTCATGAGCATCGAAATGATGGATATCGAGGAATTCAACCAGGGCACGCAGATCAAGGTGATCGGCGTGGGCGGGGGTGGCGGCAACGCGGTGGAGCACATGATCATGACCCAGGTGCAGGGCGTGGAATTCATCTGCGCCAACACCGATGCGCAGGCCCTGAACCGGGTGGGCGCTGAAAAAATCATTCAGCTCGGCGGCTCCGGGCTGGGGGCCGGCAGTCGGCCCGACAAGGGTCGCGAAGCCGCAGAGGCGGCAGCCGACGAGATCCGTGCGGCCATCGACGGCGCGCACATGCTGTTCATCACCGCGGGCATGGGCGGCGGCACGGGCACTGGCGCAGCGCCGGTGATCGCCCGCATCGCCAAGGAGATGGGCATCCTGACTGTGGGTGTGGTGACCAAGCCGTTTGAGTTTGAAGGCCCGCGCCGCACCGCCAACGCCGATAACGGCCTGGCCGAACTCGAGGCCAACGTCGACTCCTTGATCGTGGTGCTCAACGAGAAACTGCTCGAGGTGCTGGGCGAGGACATTTCGCAGGACGAGGCCTTCGCCCACGCCAACGACGTGCTCAAGAACGCGGTCGGCGGCATCGCCGAAATCATCAATGTGCAGGCCCTGGTCAACGTTGACTTTGAAGACGTGCGCACCGTCATGGGTGAGCCCGGTAAGGCCATGATGGGCACGGCCCGCGCCAGCGGACCCGACCGCGCACGCATCGCGGCCGAGCAGGCGGTGGCCTGCCCGCTGCTTGACGGCGTGGACATGAACGGTGCCAAAGGTGTGCTGGTGCTCATCAGCGCCGCTCGGGGCTCGCTCAAGCTCAACGAGACCAAGCTGGCCATGAAGACCATCAGCGCTTTTGCAGCCGCCGATGCCCATGTGATCTACGGCACCGCCTACGACGAGTCCTTGGGCGATGACATCCGGGTGACGGTGGTGGCCACCGGACTCAATCGCCAGGGCGGCCGCCGCGCCGCACCGCCCCTGCAGGTGATCCAGCGTACCGGCACCGACAACCTGCCGGTGGCCGCGCTTGGCGGCGCTGCCGCATCGGGCCTGGCCAGCGGCAGCTATGAAGCCCTGTCGGTGCCCAGTGTCTGGCGCAACAACCGCAGCCAGGCCGCCGCCAAGGTCGACGCCTTGGCCGCCGGTGGCATGGACGATCTGGAGATCCCGGCCTTCCTGCGTCGTCAGGCCGACTGATGAACCCGGCCCCGGTGGGGCCGGCTTTCTTGACCGGCAGCAGTCCTGTGGGGGGCTGCCGGTCTGACCTCGCATCGCTGGCCAGGCCTTAAGGCCTCGTTCATCATGGGGTGGTGCCCATGGTCGACCCACTGGGCGCCCCGGCACCCTAAAATCAGGCCATGCTCGCGCAACGCACCCTCCGTTCCCTGACCCGCGCTGTGGGCGTGGGTCTGCACAGCGGCCAGCGGGTCGAGTTGACTTTGCGACCGGCCCCACCCGACACGGGCATCGTGTTTCGGCGCATTGACCTGCCCCAGCCAGTGGACATCCCCGTTTCGGCCACCGCCGTCACCGACACCCGACTGGCCTCGACCATCTCCTGCGGACAGGCTCGCGTCTTTACCGTCGAGCACCTGATGTCGGCCTGCGCTGGCTTGGGTCTGGACAACCTCTACATCGACATCACGGCCGAAGAAGTGCCGATCCTCGATGGCTCGGCCGCCTCCTTTGTGTTTTTGCTGCAGTCGGCCGGCATCGCCCTGCAAGACGCGCCCAAGCGCTTTGTGCGGATCTTGCAGCCGGTGCAGGTCAGTGAAGGCCAGGGCGCCCAGGCCAAGTGGGCGCAACTGGCCCCCTACGAGGGCTACAAGCTCAGTTTTGAGATTGACTTTGACCATCCGGCGGTTGACTCCACCGGCCAGCGCCTGGAGTTCGACATGGGGCAGGGCTCTTATGTGCGTGACATCGCCCGCGCGCGCACCTTCGGCTTTACCAAGGATGTCGAAATGATGCGTGCCAATGGCCTGGCCTTGGGCGGCGGGCTGGACAACGCCATCGTGATGGACGACTACAAGGTCCTCAACGCCGAAGGCTTGCGCTACAACGACGAATTCGTCAAGCACAAGATCCTCGATGCCATGGGCGACCTGTATCTGCTGGGCAAGCCCATCATCGGGGCTTACAGCGCCTTTCGCTCGGGCCACGCGCTCAATAACAAGCTGCTGCGCCAATTGCTCGAGCAGCCCCAGGCTTGGGAGACGGTGAGTTTTACCGACGAGCGGCAGGCCCCGCGCGGCCTGGCCCAACTGGCGCCGGCTTGGTAGGCACCTGCCGTGCTGCTGTTTCGCTGGCTTATTTTCTTTTTGCTGCTGGCCGCTGGCGTGTCGCTGGCCTTTTACCTGGCCACCGGCAAGCCGCATTTCCGCCGCTGGGGTGTGCTGACCCTCAAGTGGACCTTGCTGGCCGCCTTGGGCTTTTTTGCCGTCCTGATCCTCGAGCGCGTGCTCTGAGGTGTGAGCGGCCTCTGAGGACTTCGAACCTGGCCACAGTCCATGCGGATTGCCGCCGAAGTTGTTGCTCAGACCAGCGAGGGGTTGCTCTTGAGCGGTTTCATCACGAAGCTGGTCTTGCAGTCTTGAACGCTGGAGTGCTTGAGCAGGGTGTCCATGATGAATCGCGAAAAGTGGTCCATGTCGGCCACCACCACTTTGAGCAGCAGGTCCATCTCACCGGTCAGCGCGGTGCATTCGACCACTTCTTTCCAGCCTTGCACTGCCACGGCCATCAGATCCAGGGGGCTGCGCTTGTCGTTGCCCGCCGGCTTGCTCAGCCGCACTTGGATGTAGGCCGTGAGATGGAGGCCCACCATGCGCGCGCGCACCAGCGCAACGTAGCCGGCCAGCACCTGCGCTTCCTCAAGCCGGCGCACCCGCCTCAGCGCTGCAGAGGCCGACAGACCAACCTGCTGGCCCAACTCTTCGTAGGACAGCCGACCTTGCACTTGCAGTGCACTGATGATGCGTGTGTCGATGGAATCGAGTTCAATCACATCTTTCATTCCTCATATTTTGCATGATTCATGTGGTAAAAATAATTTTTTTGCAGAAATTTGCAGAATAAATGCGCTCCTGCGCGCCTAAAGTGAGGTGAGTCGATACCGCCACCCACAACAACCGAGGAGACACCTGCATGAGCGATCTGTTTGACAACCCCATGGGCTTGATGGGCTTCGAGTTCGTCGAATTCGCATCGCCCGCCCCGAATGTGCTGGAGCCCTTGTTCGAAAAAATGGGTTTCTCGCTGGTGGCCAAGCACCGATCCAAAGATGTGTTGCTCTACCGGCAGGGCCAAATCAATTTCATCGTCAACCGCGAGCCCAAGTCACTGGCTGCCTACTTTGCCGCTGAGCATGGCCCGTCGGCCTGTGGTCTGGCCTTTCGCGTCAAGGACGCGCATCGGGCCTACGCCCGCGCCCTGGATCTGGGCGCCCAGCCCCTGGACATCCCGACCGGTCCGATGGAGCTGCGCCTGCCGGCCATCAAGGGCATCGGCGGTGCGCCGCTGTATCTGATCGACCGCTTCGAAGACGGCAAGAGCATTTACGACATTGATTTTGAGTTCCTGCCCGGCGTGGACCGGCACCCGCGCGGCGTGGGCCTGAAGATGGTGGACCACCTCACCCACAATGTCTATCGGGGCCGCATGGCGCATTGGGCGGCTTTTTATGAGCGGCTGTTCAAGTTTCGTGAGATTCGCTACTTCGACATTCAGGGTGAGTACACCGGCCTGACGTCCAAGGCCATGACCGCGCCCGACGGGCTGATCCGCATTCCACTCAATGAGGAGGCGGGCAAGACCGCCGGCCAAATCGAGGAGTTTTTGATGCAATTTTCTGGCGAAGGCATACAGCATGTGGCCTTACTCACCGACGACCTGTGCGACACGGTCGACCGACTGCAGATCGCCGGCATCCCGCTGATGACCGCACCCAATGCGGTTTACTACGAGATGCTGAAGGAGCGTTTGCCCGGTCATGGCCGGGACGTCCCCGCCTTGCAGGCGCGTGGCATTTTGATGGACGGATCGACCCAGGGCGGCCAGCGCTTGTTGCTGCAGATTTTTTCCGAGACGGTATTGGGCCCGGTGTTTTTCGAGTTCATCCAGCGCGAGGGCGATGAGGGCTTTGGTGAGGGCAATTTCAAGGCACTGTTTGAATCACTGGAGCGCGACCAGTTGCGCCGTGGCGTGCTACAGGGTCAGGAGGCGCTCGCTTGATGGACGAAACACACGACCCGGGGCTGCGCAGTTGGGTGGCCTCGGCGCAGGCGCCAGAGGGCGACTTCCCGATCCAGAACCTGCCCTTCGGCCGCTTTCGTGTCGTGCCCGATGAGCCTTCGCGCATCGGCGTGGCCATTGGCGATCAGGTGCTGGACCTCAAGGCCGCCGGCTTGCTGGACCATGCCGACATGGCCCGCTTGCTGGCTCTGCCTGCAGCGCAGCGCTCGGCCTTGCGTCTGGCACTCTCCCGGGGCTTGCGCGAAGGCAGCCGCGAGCAGGCGGTCTGGACGCCATGCCTGCATGGGCAATCCCGTGTCGAGCTGGGCCTGCCCTGCGAGGTGGGCGACTACACCGACTTCTACATCGGCATCCACCACGCCATGGCCGTCGGCCGGCTGCTTCGGCCGGATAACCCGCTGCTGCCCAATTACAAGTGGGTGCCGATCGGCTATCACGGTCGCTCTTCTACCTTGATTCCCAGTGGCGCCTCATTCGTTCGCCCGAGTGGTCAGGTCAAGATCGGCGAAGACGCGCCCGTCTTGCTGCCCACCGCCCGGCTCGATTTCGAGCTGGAGATGGGCATTGTGATCGGCCCCGGCAACCCCATGGGCGAGCCGGTCGACATCGCGGCCGCACTGGACCA
>JAXITB010000021.1:0-15149 GCA_034680305.1 Polaromonas sp.
AATCGCGCAGACGCCAGTAGCCGATGAAATCCCCTTGTTCAGGCAAGAAAAGCTGACCCAGCCCCCAGCTCGCCAACCAACGCCCACGGCGCTGCTTGAACCCCCACAGGCTGGCCGGATTAAGACCACTGATCACGACCCGCCCTTCAGGCACTAAGACGCGCTCGACCTCGCGCAAGGTGGCATGCGGGTCGTCACTGAGTTCAAGCGTGTGGGGCAAGACCACCAGATCCAAGGAGCTCTCGGCAAAAGGCAAAGCGGCAGAATGCAGCAAGAGCGATGTCGGGTTGGACCGCTGCGTCACCGGGCCGCCAGGCTGCGGCAGGTCACTGTCAGTCATCCCCACTAGGTCGCCCCCTGAAGCAAGCCATTGGTGGGGCATCCTGTTGCTCATCAGTGCGGGCAACTGGGGCAGGCCCAACTGCAAAGCATGAAAGCCAAAGACGTCCGACAGGGCGTCCTCAAATTGCTGGCTCTCCCATTGCAGTAGGAAGCGGCCCGGGGCAGTTGTCAGCCACTGCGCCAAACTTATAATTTCGGGGTTCATCAGATCGGCGCTTGACGGTCAGTTCCTCGGACCCACCGGGCCACGGACTTCACAGGAGTCGGGCTTGCAACAATAACGCATCAGGGACTCCAAAGCTGTTTAATGGGCTAGCCGATTCTAGGGAGGGCCCGCAAACCCACAATCGATACAAACCGCGCGGGCCAGTCGGCCTCACCCGTCCAAGCGCTGGGTCAGGGCGTTAGGCTGTGCTGGCCCTCACAGCCTAACGCCTCAGCTGGCGCCGGTGACGGCAATTTTCAAAGCAGGCATCTTGTCAATCGTCTATCCTCTCGGGCTCTCATGAATCCATTGTCCTGCCAGCCCACCGCCTCCCCTGAGTCGACCCCGACACAGACCCAGCGCACGATGCCCCTGCTGATGGCCCTTGCCGTTCTTGCGCTGGTCGGCTGCGCCAGCCCGATCACCCGCACCCCAGAGGCGCCAGTGGTTACAGGCACAAGCCCAGCCACTGCCGGAAAATCGGATCCATTGGCGGCGCCCAGTCGACCCACCATGGCGCCGACCGTGGCGGCGCAGGCCTCAACGGTCCCGGCGGCAACGGTGCCCACGGCCGAAGGCTCGCCTGCTGCGACGACTGCTGCGCCAAAGGCGGCCCCAGTTTCTGTGACCGGGCCACTCATCGCCTCATCACCAACGCCGAGCAACCCAGGGTCCAAGCCGAAGGAACAATCCGCAACCACGAGCCTGATCGCAGTGCCTGCGCCACCGGTGATCGCGACTGCGGCCGTGCAGCCACAAGCGCCTTTGGAAAGCGTCAGTGCCTTACCCACCAGCGCCCTTCAGCCCGTGGCGGCCACACAAGCGCCCCAAGAACTGTGGGACCGAATTCGCCGCAGTTTTGCCATGCCCGATCTCCAAAACGACCTGGTCAGGCAACACGAACGCTTCTACACCGCGCGTCCAGAATACCTGCAGCGCATGGTGGAGCGCTCGCGCAAATACCTGTTTCATATCGTCGAAGAGCTTGAGTTGCGAAACATGCCAACTGAGTTGGCTCTGCTCCCCTTTGTCGAGTCCGCCTTTAATCCACAGGCGGTCTCGACGGCCAGTGCAGCGGGCATGTGGCAGTTCATGCCCGCGACGGGGCGCTCCTTCGACCTCAAGCAAAACATCTTTCGAGACGATCGCCGCGATGTCCTGGCCTCGACCCGGGCGGCCCTGGACTATCTCCAAAGGCTTTATGGCATGTTCGGAGACTGGCATCTGGCACTGGCCTCCTACAACTGGGGCGAAGGCAGCGTCGGGCGGGCCATTGCGCGCAATCAACGCATGGGCCTAGGCACGCGCTACGAAGACCTGAACATGCCCAACGAAACCCGCAACTACGTCCCCAAGTTGCAGGCGCTCAAAAACATCGTGACCGCGCCGCATACCTTCAATGCCGAGTTGCCGGTCATTGACAACCACCCCTACTTTCAGGACGTCGAAATCCAGCGCGACATCGACGTCGCCCTGGCGGCGCGCCTGGCCGACATCCGACTGGAGGACTTCAAGGCGCTCAACCCTTCGGCCAATCGACCGATCATCCTGGCCGCCGGCACTGGCAAGATCCTGCTGCCCTGGGACAACGCCGAGGTTTTCAAACGTAACCTGGAAGCGCACAGTGCTGGCCGACTGGCCAGTTGGACCGCATGGAGCGTTCCAAGCACCATGAGCGTCAGCGAAGCGGCCCGCCGTGCGGGCACCTCCGAAAGCGAGTTGCGGACCCTCAACAACATCCCGCCACGCATGCTCATCAAGGCGGGCTCCACCTTGGTCGTCCCCAGGCCCCCCCATGTGCAGGCCGATGTGTCAGACCACTTGGCCGATCACGGCAATCTGGCCTTGGCCCCGGAGGTGACGCTGCGCAAAACCACGGTCAAGGCTCGCAAGGGCGACACGGTCGAACTCATGGCCAAGCGGCACAAAGTCAGCGGCGAAAGCCTGGCGCAATGGAACAAGGTCGCCACCAACGCCAGCTTCAAGGCGGGCGACTCGGTGGTGCTGTTTCTGCCGGCCAGGCCGGCGGCCAACAGCAAGGCCCCCGCACGCAAGGCCGGTTCAGCCAGTTCCAAGCCCGTGCCCAAAAAGGCTGCGGCGCAGAAAAAGCCGGTCGGTCAGGCCGAGAAAAAAAAGGCCGAGGTCAAACGCTGATCGCCTTGCCAGGGCGCAAACGACTGCGCCTGGTCCTCACGCCTTGAATCGGTCTTTAGATCGGCGTGCAAACTCATTGGTGTAGCTTCGCCCGACCGTCAATGCGTCGACGCGCAACGATGGGTTGAGGCTGAGCAAGCCACGCAGGGCCGTCTGCGGGGCGTCGGGAGGCATCATCCCGTCCGGCGAAATCGACTCGCGCCCCTTGATGAAAGATGCGAGGTACAAGGCACGGTCGCCCTGGAAAAAGTGGTCAGGCACGGTTTTGATCAGATCGCCTGGCCCGGCCGTCTGCAGCCACTTGAGCGCATGAACCAGGGCATGAGTCAGGGCCTGACAGGTCACCGGATGCCTCTGCACAAATTCAAACGACGCGTGCAAGCAGGCTGAAGGCATCAAAGCCCCAAACAAGTTGACGGTTCCGCTGACGGTACGGGTATCGGCCACGATCCTGACCTCGCCCTTTTGCTCCATCATGGTCATGACCGGGTCGAAATGCCCCAGGGCATCAACCACGCCCGATCGCATCGCCGTCACCGCCGATGTGGAATTACCTAATTCCACCAGACTCACCTCGTCCAGGCGGATGCCTGCCTGGGCCAGAACCCGCATGGTCACCATGGCATCCACCGAACCGAACTGAGCCAGTCCGATGCGTCGACCCTTGAGTTCTGCCAAGCTCCTGTAACCCGCCATCGTCCGCATGGACACGCCAAAGGCCACCTGCGGCGTACGCGCCTGCACCACAAAGGCCTGTTGCGACTGACCGCGTCCAACCGATGCCAGGGTGTGTTCGTAGGATCCGGCACAAACATCGAACCCGCCGTCGAGCATCCACTGCGCCGCCCGTGCGGCGTTTCCCGCGTCAACGATGTCAACGCTCAAACCTTCATGGCGGAAGTACCCCAATTGATCGGCAACCGCCAGAGGCAAGTGCTGCAGAGCCGTCCTGCCGCCAACCACCAGATGCAGGCTGCTCTTTTCAGGTCGGGCCGTCGCCGCCAGGCCGGATGTGGCCACGGCGCTGCCGCCCACGGCAGCAGCAGTGAGGGCCAGGGCTCGGCGCCGGGTGAGATTTAGAACAGGCACGGCAGTCTGTCTGATTTCAAGAACAGAGTCAGCTTAAGGGCCTGGGGGCGACGCCGCATCGGGAACATCCCGTGCGGGTTTTCACGCAAGCGGCCCTCAAAGTGGCCGCGGCCAAAACTGGGTCAGCGACTCAGCGAAAACCCAGAAACAAGATGACCACGTTGACCAAAAAGGCCAGGGTCCACACGATGCTGCGCAAAGACGCTTTGTCGGTGACATAGCAGTAGATGTACACCACGCGAAGCAGGACGAAAGCCAGCGCCAGCAGATCCAGGCTCAAGGGAGCGGCCTGCAGATGCTGCGCCGTCAGCACGGCCGCAAAGAAAAACGGCAAGGCCTCGAAACTGTTGATCTGAGCATTGTTGGCCCGCGCCCGCCAGTCGCCCTGTCGCGCCATCCAGGCCCGCGGATCGTGGTTGTCATAACCACCATCGCGCCGAGGGGTGCGCATCGTGCCGGATTTGGCGATGCCGGCACAAACAATGGGCAGCAAGGCTGCAATCAAAATACACCAGTGAGCCGGGGTGAAGGCGGGGAGAAACATGTCGCAAGCAATGTCGAGGTTGATCAGCGCCGGTCGACCAGCGCGTGGGCAATGGTACCCAGATCCACGTACTCGAGTTCGCTGCCCACCGGAACACCGCGCGCCAAGCGGGTCACCTGAACGCCCAGGCTCTTCAAGCCCTGAGCGATCACATGGGCAGTCGCCTCGCCCTCGGCCGTGAAATTGGTGGCCAGAATCACTTCCTGCACCTCGCGAGGAGACTCAGGCACCCCGTCCGGATTTCGGGGGGCCACACGGTCAAACAGACGCTGCAAGCCGATCTCCTGCGGCCCAACCCCATCGAGCGGGCTGAGCTTGCCCATCAGCACAAAATACAGCCCCTGATAGGCTTGAGTGCGCTCCATCGCCGCCAGATCAGCCGGTGTTTCGACCACACACAGCTTGCTGCGGTCACGCTTGCTGTCCTGGCAGAGGGCGCAGATGTGCTGCTCGGTCAAGGTATTGCAGCAGGCGCAATGCTGTACCCGCTCGGCCGCATTCTCGAGCGCCCTGGCCAACCCAAGAGCACCCGGCCGGTCGTGCTGCAACAGATGAAAGGCCATCCGTGCGGCCGATTTCTGCCCAACCCCCGGCAGGCGCCGCAGCGCCTGCATCAGGGCATCCAGGGCCTTGCCCTCAGCCATGGCTGAGGGCGTATGGGCCTGAGGCGTACCCCTGCATCAGAAAGGGAACTTCATCCCGCCGGGCAAGCCAGGCATGCCGGAGCTGAGCTTGCCCATTTTCTCCTGACTGGTCTCCTCGGCCTTGCGCCAAGCGGCATTGAAAGCGGCGGCCACCAAGTCCTCCAGCATGTCCGTGTCGTCGGCCAGCAAGCTGGGATCAATCTGCACCCGCCGCACTTCGTGCTTGCAGGTCATGGTGACCTTGACCAAACCAGAACCAGACTCGCCAGTGACCTCGATGTGGCCGAGCTCATCCTGTGCCTTTTTGAGGTTGTCCTGCATGGCCTGGGCCTGCTTCATCAGTCCAGCCAGCTGTCCTTTGTTGAACATATTGAAATCCTTGAAATGAGATGCGACGCTTCACGGCCACCGTGTGCGAATCACGCAAACCGGATCATACGGTCTTGGCCACAGCTGACCAGGGCTTGATGCTGCCGGGGACGATGCGGGCGCCCCAGTGGGCCATCATGTCCTGGACAAAAGGGTCTGATTCAATGATCGCTTCAGCCTGTCGCTGACGCTCGGCCTGGGCGGCGGTCAGGCGCATGGCCTGAGAATCAGTGACGGGACCGACCTCCATGAGCAGCTGCTCAGGCGCGCCCTCGCCCAAGGCACGCAGTGCCTGCAGCAATTGCTCGCACGCGCCCGCATGCTGCAAAGCCTGGCGCTCGACCCGCAGGGTCCAGGTCTGACCCTCTTGCCGAACCCATTGCGACTGCAGAGCCAACTCCCTGGCCAGACCGGTCACGCGCTCACCGCCCAAAAGCCGGTGGACCCACTGGCCCCAGGCCTCGGACAACCGAGCCTGTGCACTGGCGTCGGGCGCGGTAGGGGCGATGGACCCGGCCGGCGCTTGCACCGACGGGCTCTGACCAACCGCCCCCTGTATGGGCCGATCCACGGAAAGCGGCAGATCTGGGGCCGCATCAACTGACGCCGACGGGCTGATCAAGGCCGCGGGCCTGACAGCGGCGGTTCTAGGGGTCGCTTCAGGCAAATCTTCCCAGGGCGGGACCTCAGGGGCCACTGCCGGCTTCTGGCCCGCACGGGGCGCTGGCGCCTCAGGAAGCGGCTTTTTTGGGGGCGCGACGGCACCCCCTTGCACCGCTGAGGCCGAGCGCTTGAAGGGCAGCAGACGCAGCAGCACCATGGTCAGGGCTGCGTATTCATCGGGTGCCAGACCCAACTCGCCACGACCGTGCAAACACAGGCTGTACAGCAATTGAGTTTCATCGGGCGGCAAGGCCCGGGCCAGATCGGCGATTTGAGCTTGCTCCGGGTCAGCGTCGTCAAGCTCCCCGACGGCCTGCACCACCGCCATGCGCTGCAGAATCAGCGTCATCTCCTCCAGGGTGGATGCGGCGCTCAAGCCCTGGCGCCTGAGCATCTCGCTGAGCTCCACCAACTGCCGCCCATCGCCATCGGCCAAGGCCTGAATCAGCTGGTAGACGTGGCCCCGCTCGACCGTGCCCAGCATTTGCCGCAACACGGCCTCCTCCAGGCGACCCGAACCAAAAGCGATGGCTTGATCGGTCAGCGACAGCGCATCACGCATCGAGCCGCGCGCAGCCCGGGCCAGCAGGCACAGAGCGCCCGCGTCAGCGCCGATCTGCTCATCGCGCAAGACCGCCGCCAGATGCTCCACGATGGTCTCGGGCGCCATCGGGCGCAAATTGAACTGCAGACAGCGGGACAATACCGTCGCCGGCACTTTTTGTGGGTCGGTCGTCGCCAATACAAACTTGAGGTAAGCCGGTGGCTCCTCCAGCGTCTTGAGCATGGCGTTGAAGGCCGTGTTGGTGAGCATGTGGACTTCATCGATCATGAAGACCTTGAAACGCCCCACCACCGGCTTGTAGACCGCCTGCTCGAGCAACTGGGCAATTTCATCGACGCCGCGATTGGACGCGGCGTCCAGTTCGGTGTAATCGACAAAACGACCGGCGTCGATGTCACTGCAAGCCGCACACACCCCGCACGGCTGGTCAGTAATGCCGCCCTGCCCATCGACGCCCAGGCAGTTCAGCGACTTGGCCAGAATGCGCGAGACCGTGGTCTTGCCCACGCCGCGCGTTCCTGTAAACAGGTAAGCGTGGTGCAAACGCTGGCTTTGCAGGGCATGACTCAAGGCCTGAACCACATGCGTCTGCCCGACCATCTGGGAAAAATTCCGGGGTCGGTATTTGCGGGCCAAGACGAGGTAGGACATGGGCTGATTCTACGGCTCGCACCAGGCAGGCCCGCACGTCCGACGGCAGCCCGAGTACGGACCAGCCATGCTTTGGAAGCACCGCAAGGCCCAAACGGCCACAGCGGCCGCATACAATGGCTTGTGACGGGCCTTCCCGCATGGCAAAGCGGCCAAACGGGTCAGGTGGGGAACCAAGCAGCCCTAACTGTGGAGTCAGTGCCGGGGTCAGGCTCGTCACCCATTTTCAGCCACTTGCCATGCCTTGCCACTGACGCAAGGCATGGCGCCCAGCCCAGCGTCCGCTGGACAAACAAGCGGTCAGCAAATAGCCGCCCGTCGGGGCCTCCCAGTCCAGCATCTCGCCAGCGCAATAAACCGCCTGGCCGACCGCAGGACCGCCCCTCAGGCGCAATTGAGCGTCCACCCCCTCGTCCAGCCGCACACCGCCCGCGCTGCTGATGGCCTCATCCAGGGGCCGTGTCGCACTCAGCCTCAGGGGCACTGACTTGATCGCGGCGGCCAGGGCCCTCGCGTCGCTCCACACCGCTTTGTCCAGCAATTCGTGCATCAGCGCGGATTTGATGCCCGACAAGCGCAAACGCCCTTTGAGGTGGGAAGCCAGCGAGCGCGAGCCACGGGGCCGGGCCACCTCGGCCAGCACTTGCTCGAAGGTTCGATCCGGCAGCAGGTCGATGGTGACCGTGGCGCTGCCGCTGCGCTCGAGTTCCTCGCGCAGCCAGCGCGAAGCGGCATAGATGAGGCTGCCTTCCACGCCGCTGTCCGTGGCCACAAATTCACCCTGGCGACTGAAAACCCGACCCAGGCTGTCCGTGAAGGACAGCGCCACCGACTTGAAGGGCTGACCCGCATGGCGACTGCGGAAATACTCCGACCAACCCTTGCCTTGAGGACCGGCCACGTCAAAACCGCTGTTCGAGGGCGCCAGAGGTCTCAGACTGACGCCTGCGTCGGCAAGCCAGCGCTGCCACCGGCCATCGGAGCCCAGACGGGCCCAACTGCCACCGCCAAGAGCCAGGACCACCACCTGCGCGGCCACCTGCCTGGGGCCGTCGGGCGTTTCGAACATCAAAAGGCCCTGCTCATTCCAACCCAGCCAGCGGTGGCGCATGGAAAAACGCACGCCTGAGCGCCTCAGGAGGCTCAACCAAGACCTGAGCAGAGGGGCCGCTTTGAGATCCACTGGAAAAACCCGCCCGGACGAGCCCACAAAAGTGTCGATGCCCAGACCCTGTGCCCACTGGACCACGGCCTCGGGCCCAAAGGCATGCAACCAATGGGACACCTGCCCCGAATGTTCTTCGTAGCGGCTGATGAAGGTCTCCAGCGGCTCCCCGTGGGTCAGATTCAGGCCGCCGCGGCCAGCCAGCAAAAACTTGCGCCCCACCGAGGCCATGCTGTCGAACACCCGCACGGACGCACCGGCCTCGGCCAAGACTTGAGCGGCCATCAGTCCGGCCGGGCCGCCGCCAATCACCACGACCTCGCTGGCTCCATCAACAAGCCCGACAGAGGTCGCAGGGTCAGGATTGGTGGTCATGAATGAGCGCATCCCCTAGGAAAAACCGCTGATTATCGGCGGCCACACGAAACGCGATCAGATCTCAGCTTGATGCCACATCGATTTCGATCAGGCGACCCTGAGGCGTGAGAAAGGCGGCACGCACGGTCTGACCGCGGTGCAGCACCGACACCGCCTTCGCATAGGTGCGCAACTGCAGGAGCAATTCGGCCTGCGTCTCGGGCCGCGCATGGGACTTGTAGTCAATCACCCACCAAGAACCGTCGCGGCGATGAACCAGACGATCGAGCCTCAACAAGCTCCCCTCATGAACCAACTCTACCTCGCTGCCCTGCCAGAGTAATTCCTCGCTGCGCCAGAGCCACGCGCCCTGCCCTTGCAAGATCTGCAGAGCAGCGTCTGCGGCGGCCTGCGTCTGCACCGAATCGAGCCGGAACTGTCTGGCCGCCGCGCGCACCTGCTCCGGACCCAGCTGCCCCCACTCCAGCAAACGGTGCATGGCCAAGCCGACTCGGGCTGCATCAGACAGCGGCTCCACTTTGGTCAAGGCCAATTGCTGTGAGGCAGCCAATGGCGGCAAGACCGGCAAGCGCACGACAGGCGCTTGCCCGGCCAGCCCTTCGGCAGCGGCTGCAAGCCTTTTCGGTGCGTCCAAATCCTGAGGCGAAACGGCCTGAGCCTGTTCAATGAGACGATGCCACCAGCTGCGAGCGGTGGCCCGATGCGGCTCGCGGGCCGAGAAGGCCAAGACACGTCGCGCGCGGGTCATGGCCACATACAAGGCATTGAGTTCCTCGCGGGCGCGCGCCTCGAATTCCACAGTCAAGGCCTGACGGACGCAAGACTGAGGCCGGCTCTCACTGAGCAAAAAAACAAATCGATCCGGACGATCCTGCTCGCCGGGCCAGTCCACCAAGACCCCCATGCTCTCAGCCGCACGCGGCGGGGTATCGGCATCGAGAATCAACACGGTGTCGGCTTCCAGACCCTTGGCCCCATGAATCGTGAGCAAGCGCACTGCGTCATGGCGCACGGTCGCCGGGGCTTCGAGCCGACCGCCCTTGAGCGCTCGCACCAAAGCGTAAGCGCTCAGATATCGACCGCCTTCATGCCCCAGCGCCACCGACGGGATGGCGCGCAGATGAACCAGGACCGCTTCGCGTTGAAGATCGGGCGCGGCAGCCACATAGCGGGCCAGCAGATCGCCATCGTCGTAGATGGCCTGCAAGGCATCGTGCGGCGGCATGCCGCGCACCCACCCCTGCCACCGCGCCAGCATCGCGCCCAAAGGCGGGAAAACCGATGCCTGCGGGTTGTCAAACTCTGGCACGCTGCCCACGGGCGCCTGGAGCAGTGCCATCCAAGACCGACCCGTGCGCTTGGCCGCCAAGGCCACGGGCACCAGAGCGCTGCTGTCTAGGCCAAAAATCGGCGAACGAAGCACTCGGGCCAGCGACAGGTTGTGATTGGGCGAGACCAAGGCGTCGAGCAAGGCCACCACATCTTGAACCTCGCAGCAATCCATGAGCGCGGTTTTCTCACCAATGTCAGCCGCAACCCCATGCGCACGCAAGGCCAGTTGCATGGGTAATAGGCTGTCGCGCTTGCGCGAAAGCACCATCACATCCTTGGGCGCCAGTCCGCGCTCAGCGATCTGCCTGGCGATCCAGGCCGCAGCCTGGGCCGCCTCAGGGTCACGCTGTTTTTCTTCGGGCAACCAGCGCGGCGTGCTCAAGCTGTCGCGCCAGGCCGGCGGCGCGCCGTCCTCAGCCTGGGGCTTTTCAAGGCGGGCTACCACAGGCAGCCGCCACACCTGCCCAGGATAGGCGCTGGCGGTGGTGTGCGGCCGAAAGTCTTGATAGGCATCAAGGCGACGGGCATCGTCCATCACCGCATTGACAGCAGCCATCACCTCTGGGGCGTTTCGCCGGGTGTGATCGCAGCTGAGGCGATCGCCGCCCAGGGCTTGATTGATGAATTGCGAAGCGGCCCTGAACACCTGCGGCTCGGCGCGCCGAAAGCGGTAGATGCTTTGCTTGGGGTCACCCACGATGAAGACGCTGATGGCCCGTGCGGCGCCCGCATAGCTTTGCAGCCAGGCTCGCAGCGCCTGCCATTGCAAGGGGTTGGTGTCCTGGAATTCATCGATCAGAAGATGACGCACTTGGGCGTCCAGCCGCTCCTGAACCCAGCCAGACAGGTGCTCATCGCTGAGCAAATGCAGCGCGGCAGACTCCACATCGTTCATGTCGATCCAGCCGCGGTCGAGCTTGACCGCCTTGAACTGACTGATCAGCAGGCGCGTGAGCCGGATCATGCGCTGGTGGTGATCCCAGGCCTGCTCCTGGCGCTGCATTTCGAGCAACTCCAGGGCCAGCGACTGGGCCTGACGCAGTGTCTCATGCGAGCTGGCGTTACCGAGATGACGCGGTCGCACGCCTTTGCTGTCCGCGACCAGCAAGGCTTTGATCACGCCATCGAGATCCCGGCCGGCGAGCGCGTTTTCCAGATCATGGCCAAGCGCTGCGTACTTGCGGGCCGACAAGGCCTTAAGCACCGCGATGGCCTGCTGCAGCAGAGCCTGCTCTGGTGCCCGCTCCAGCATGTCGGCCAAACTGCGCAGGCCCAAGCACTGCACAAACGCTTCGTCCAGACGCTTGACGGAGCGTGACAACACCCCCCCTTCATCGGCACGCTCGAATTCAATGCGCTTGTCCAGGCCGGCGCGCAGGGCCTTGTCGACTTGCGATCGCCCGTGACGGCGCACCAGTGCCTCAAAATCGCTGCGCAATTGCGGCGCATCCAGCAGAGCCGACAAGAATTGACGCCAGGCCATGTCCTTGGCCTGACTGTCGTCGTCGAGCAGTTCATGGCGTACCGGCAATTGCAGTTGCTGCAGCAAAGTCACGGGGGCGCTGCGTAACAAGACCGAGAACCAGCCATGAAAGGTGCGAATCTCTACCGCGCGACCGCCCTCGAGCATGGCCGCTTGCAGCCCCCGCAAACGATCACAGCACCGGCGCGCCATCGCTGGGTCGTGCAGGCCCTGCACCCCGCGCTCTTGGAGGGCCCCAAGCAGTTGGGCGTCGTCCGCAACAGCAAAATCCTTGAGCCATTGATGCAGCCGCTCTCGCATTTCCCCGGCAGCCTTGCGGGTGAAGGTGATGGCCAAGATCTCATGCGGCTGGCACGCCGCTTGCCCATCTGTCGCATCGTCCATCAGGGCCCGCAATATCCGCGACACCAGCATCCATGTCTTGCCCGCGCCGGCGCAGGCCTCCACCACGACGCTGCGGCGTGGGTCACAAGCCACCTCATAAAAGTGCTTGGCCGCCACAGAGTCGCCATTGACCCTGAACGCTGGCGCAGGTCCGCTGCTCATTTCGAGTCCTCCGGGGTCGCAAAATCGCGCCGGCACAGACCTCGGGCTTGGCAGTGGCTACAAGCTTGCCCTTCGCCAAGCGCAAGCAAAGCATGCCCTGCCCGCAATCGGCTCAGATCGTCTTGCACCGCCGCCAACAACTGATCACGCAAAGCGGGTACGTCTGGCAGTCGAAATGCCTCGGTCTGACCGCGCTCGCCCAAGCTCAGATAGGCCGCCTCGACGGCCTCTTCATCCACCAGCGCCGCGTAGAACGCCAGTTGGGTATCTTCCTCGGGTTTTTTCAGACGTGTCCGGGTCTTTTCGACGTTTTCACTCTTGTAGTCGATCAAAAAGGCCCGCCCCTGTGCATCGCGATCGATGCGGTCAATTTGTCCAATCAGCTTGATGTCACCCATCACGCGCTCTCGCCACTGCTCGGCCTGATCGAATCCGTGGCCGGCCAACTCATGGTCCTGCAGCCACGTCAAGTAACCGTCGCGCAGGCCAGGCAGGCTGGCCGCATAAGGCAGGAACTCGGCCGCATCCAACACCGCATCCGACAAGGCCCGCTGGGCTGCTTCGTCGAACAGGCGGGCCCGCTCGTCCGGCGACGAGACTGGGGCCTGTCTCAGTGACTCATGAAAATCGCGCAAGGTCGCATGGAGCCAATTGCCAACGTCTCTGCGATCGAGGGGACTGTCGATCTCCTCCTCATCCCTCAGACCAAGTTGTCGCAACGCGAAAAATCGGTAAGGGCAGGTGCGCAGGTCATCGTAGGCCGATGCCGACAGTTGCAAGATGGGCAGGCGCTCACCACTGGCCTGGGCAGGCCTGGCCGCTTTGGCTTGAACGGCGTGCATTTGACGGGCGTCTTGCCCGTCTGTGCCAAGGCCCTGCAGCATCAAGGACTGAACCAGGGTTGAGGGCATGAGGGACTCGCCGTTTTCACTTCGGCGCCAAAGCACATCGACCCGGCCATGGCCCAGCACCTCGCTCCAGGCATGGCGCACACCGGCCATCAGGCTCTCACGCGACGGCAATCCCAACAGTTGCCGCTGGCGAGCATTCCACGGCTGCGGCGGTGCCGGACTGGCAGGCAGGTGGCGCTCGTCCGCACCCGGCAAGACCAGCGCCGCCAGTGAGCGCCCCATCAGCTGAGCCAAGGGCAAGACCACCACCTGGGCCTGCGCAGGGTGTACCGGCTGGAACAGGGCAGACTCCAGACAAACGCCCACCCACCGGGTAAAGGCCGACAGGTTCATCCGCTGCCATTGCCCATCAAAGGCTGGTGTGTCGTCTTGCTGCAGGCCAAGCGCATCCATGACCGCCTGGCCGGCCACATCGGCAAGCAGTCCGTCCCACTGGCCGCTGTGGCCCAGCAGCTGACGCAGACCCGCCAGCCACTGACTCAGGGGCCGGCTGGCTCGCATGGGCTCCAACCAGGGCGCCAGAGCACGGCTGACTTCAAAGGCCGCGGTCAAAGCCGGCGTGATGTCGGCCCAGCGACGCACGCCGGACTTTCTGAGCTGAGCCTCTGCCTCAAGCAACTGCCGGCCATCCACGGCTGCGCCCAACTTGAGCCAGGCCAGGACTTCATCGCTGCTGGCCCCGGGTGCGACGGCCCGCAGGGCGGCCATGACGATAGCGGCCGCGTGCGTGGTCGACAGCGTCCAGCCGGTTTCGTCCCTGACCGCCACCTGCTGAGCCGAAACAATCGCACGGATGCGCCGTGTCAGCGCCCGGTCCTGCGCGATCAGGCCCACCGGTTGCAGGCCTTCGCTCAGGCGCTGGATCAGGCAAGCCGCAGCGCGCTGCGCCTCCTCTTCCCGGTCGGCCGCTGGCTGCAGGTGAATCTGTCCCTGCGGGATCGGTGCTGCAGGCCAGGGCACGCTCAGTGCGTTTGGCTCCCACTGGCCTTGCAGGGTCTGGGCCAGCAGATCACTCTGCCAGCCTTGCAAGACCACCAGCAGGCCGGGGCGTTGCTCAAAGAGAATGTCCGTGACATATCTTGAACTGGCGGCCCAGGCCAGCGCCAACTGGGCCACTGCCGCCTCCAAGGCCAGGGCGTCCGTGTTCATGTCCACCGTCAGTTGAGGCAACACCTGCTCCTGCCAAGCGCCTCGCTCGGCTGGGGCAACGGCCGCCGCGCAACGAGCCAGAGACCAAGCGGTCTCCATCAGTCGCGGGGCCAGAACGTCGGTTTGTCGCTGCAAACCGGCCCTGATCAGCAGTTGATGCGCGGTGAACTGGTCGATCGCCGCGTTTTGGGTCAGGTCATCAGGCAAGGGGCTAAAGCCGCCAAGGGGGGCCCACAAGCCATGGGCCCAATTTTGTGTCGTCTCAATTCGGGGGACATAGGCCGCAGCGCCAGGCGCAATGCACCCGACCCAGGCCTGGCGGGCCACAGCCATGAGCTGGGCATAGGGCACGAGCACCACGCATTGCGATGGGTGGCAGCCTCGCTCGACCAGCAGGCGCTGGACGTGGGTCACCCAGGTCTGCCAGCGCAGATCGTTGAAGTGAAGGTCTTGTTTCGGATCGCTCAAGGGTGGACGGGCAAAAAGTGTGTTTAGGGCAGGCCGGGCCGTCGCCAGATCCCTGCCCCACACGAAAGGGCGGTTTCTGCCACAATTTGCTGGAATTATCTCGAACTCAGCGTCCCAGGAAAGGATACTCATCATGGCCAGCGAGTTGATCAAGCACGTCACCGACGCCACTTTCGAATCGGAAGTTCTCCAGTCCAGCCAACCGGTGCTGGTCGATTACTGGGCCGAATGGTGTGGCCCCTGCCGCATGATCGCCCCCATCCTTGACGAAGTGGCCAGCGGCTATGACGGCAAGCTACAGATCGCCAAGATGAACGTCGACGAAAACCAGGACATCCCTGCCAAGTTCGGCATTCGCGGCATTCCCACCCTGATGTTGTTCAAGGGCGGTCAGTTGGCCGCCACCAAGGTCGGCGCCCTGAGCAAGGCTCAATTGACGGCCTTCATCGACCAGCAACTGGCTTGATGCCGGTTTAGACCCGAGGTCAGGG
>JAXITB010000022.1:0-14927 GCA_034680305.1 Polaromonas sp.
ACATGGCCGAGTTGTTCGATGCCGTGGCCCGCAGCAACACCATCTTGATCGACCTTTCGCGTGACATTTGGGGTTATGTGAGCCTGGGTTACTTCAAGCAGCGCCTCAAAGCGGGTGAGATCGGTTCCTCCACCATGCCGCACAAGGTCCATCCGATCGACTTTGAAAACGCCGAGGGCAATCTGGGTCTGGCCAATGCCCTGCTGCGCCACCTCAGCGAGAAGCTGCCCATCAGCCGCTGGCAGCGCGACCTGACCGACTCCACGGTCTTGCGCAATTTGGGCGTGGCCCTCGGTCATGCGGTGCTGGCTTATCGCTCTTTGAGCCTGGGTTTGAGCAAGCTCGAGTTGAATCAGGAGGCCCTGGCGGCTGATCTGGATGCGGCCTGGGAGGTGTTGGCCGAACCCATACAGACCGTCATGCGGCGCTACGGCGTGCCTGGCGCCTACGAAAAACTCAAGGAAGTCACCCGTGGCAAGTCGGTCACCGCCGAGGCCTTGCACGGGCTGATCCGTGATCTGCCCATTCCAGAGACAGAAAAACAGCGATTGCTGGTCTTGAGCCCGGCCGGCTACATCGGCAAGGCGGCTGAGCTGGCCCGCCGGATCTGAAGCTCAGGGGCTTTCAGCCCAGCGACCGCAGGGCTTGCCTGACTAAAGGCCGGCCTCAGGTCTGACTGGGGGACAGTCCCGCCTCGGGACCCGCCTCTGCTGCCCCCGCCGAGCGCCGTTCCAGCGCCCGGTCGGCGTAGCGGCCAAAACGCCAGGCCGTGCCTTCGCGCTGGATGCGCCGCCAGGTCTGGCGCTTGGCGCCCGGACTCATCTGCGGCCACAGTTGAACCTCGCCGAAGGTGCGACCGCAGCCTTTGCACAACTCGTCGCCCTGGCTGGTTGAGCAGATGGCGATGCAGGGCGTGTCGGGGGTGCTGTCGTACCAGACCTGCCAGGCGGCCATGGCCTTGGCCGGGAAGCTGGCCTCGTCAGCTTCATCCTCGCGGTAGTACACCATCAGCGCATAGACTTCAGCCAATGCCCGCAGCTCGGGCGCCAGGGTAAAGCCGTCGGGTGAAGGGCTTTTTTCTCGCCAGAAATTGATGGCCGCCTCGATGTCGGTGATGTGCAGGGTGGTCATTGGCGGCGGCCAGCGTGGGAAGCGGGGCGCGATTATGGCGCAGCGGCGCGTCCGCTGCCAGCTCCGGTATTGGGTAAAGCCCCTCGTTTGAATAGGCCTGATTTTTGTAGTGTAATCAGGCCCCTGAAGGGGAGTAACTCCCAAGTCTTGCCGACTATTCCTTTAACAGTCACAACGGCAAGATCCACGACAAGTCGTCATTCCGAGGCCAAGGCCTCCGGCTTGTTGGGCGGTCCAGCGACACTGGCCGCCGAGCCAGACCTTCGATTGAAACCTGCGCGTGGGTTGCATCGAGGCCGTCTGTCTACTTAAAGAGACCCTGGATGCTCCCGCCCGTTTCGGTTTCTAGCGCGGCCCATGTGGGCCGTGCCAACCTGGTACGGAGTGTCTCGTGGAACTTTTTTCTACCGCCTGGTGGTCGGCCCTGCTGGCCATCATTCTTATTGACTTGGTGCTCGCGGGCGACAACGCGATCGTGATCGCCTTGGCCGCTCGAAATCTGCCACCTCATTTGCAGAAAAAGGCCATCGTCTGGGGTACGGTTGGAGCCATCGCGGTCCGATCGGTCATGACGGTGGGCGTGGTCTGGTTGCTCAAGGTGCCCGGCCTGATGCTGGTCGGTGGCCTGGGGCTGGTCTGGATCGCCTACAAGCTGCTGGCCGATCAGGGCGGCGACGAGCACGACGGTCCGGTGGCCAGCACTTTCTGGGGCGCGATGAAGACCATCGTGGTGGCCGATGCGCTCATGGGCGTCGACAACGTGCTCGGGGTTGCGGGCGCCGCTCATGGCGCTTTTGACCTGGTGGTCATCGGTCTGTTGATCAGCGTGCCCATCGTGGTCTTTGGTAGCTCGATTGTGCTCAAGCTGGTCGAACGCTTCCCCATCATCATTCAGCTCGGCGCGGCCGTGCTCGCCTTCACCGCCGCCAAGATGGTGGTCAGCGAGCCGCTGCTGAAAGACTTTTACGGCAGCGATCCCTCGCTGGCCAATGGTCTGACCGCACAGACACTCGCGCGCTGGGCCACCTACGCCGTGGCCGTTGTCGGCGTGCTGGCTGCCGGTTGGTGGGTGGGTCGACGGGCCGCACGGCAGCGCGAGGGGCAGGACCTTTTGCCTCAGTGAGCCCTATTTTTTGTCTCCGATTTCACAACTGACGATAACAGCAGGAGAAGCAAATGGAAAAATGGATTGTGTACGTCGATGAGCTTGAGCATGGCCTTCAGGTGCTGCGGCCCCTCGTCGAGGCAGCCGGCCAGCGCCAGCCGGTGCAGTGGTTGCTGGTGGCCTGCCCGCCCCGGGTGACTCACCATGCGAGCAAGTGGGTGACCCACAGCGCCCGCGAGAGCTGGCGCGGCAAATGGTCGGAAAAGGTGTTTTCGCAATTGGTGCCCGTGCTCAAGAGCGCCGGTGACGAGGTGCTGACGCTCATGGGCAAGTCCAATCTGTTGGCGCAAACAGAAGGCCTGATGCGCACCCATGGAGCCGCGCGGGTGCTCGATGCGCGGCGGCCCAAGTTTGGGCACTCGCTCGAGCCGGTCAGCCCCTCGCAGGGGCCTCAGCCACACGGCACCTTGGGCATGCTGACGGCGGTGGCCAGCGCGGGACTGCTCGTCGGCATCGACTGATCTCGGGCCGACGGCCGGCTCACTTGAGCCAGCCGCGCCGTCGAAAGTACCACATCGGCACCACCGCGCTGGCCAGCATCAGCCCCAGCGCGAAGGGATAGCCCAGCTGCCAGTCCAGCTCGGGCATGAAGCGAAAGTTCATGCCGTACAGGCTGGCAATCAGCGTAGGCGGCAGCAGGGCGACGCTGGCCACCGAGAAGATCTTGATGATCTTGTTTTGGTTGATGTTGATGAAGCCGACGGTGGCGTCCATCAGGAAGTTGATCTTCTCGAACAGGAAGGCGGTGTGCGAGTCCAGCGAGTCGATGTCGCGCAGGATCTGGCGGGCCTCCTCGAACTGTTCGGCGTGCAGCATCTTGCTGCGCATCATGAAGCTCAGCGCCCGGCGGGTGTCCATCATGTTGCGGCGGATGCGCCCCGACAAGTCTTCATGGCGGGCGATGGCGGCCAGCACTTCGCCGGCCAGCTCATCGGTCACATTGCCCGAGAGCACCTTGGTGCTGACCTTCTCCAGGTCCACGTAAATGCCTTCGATGGTGTCGGCCGAGTACTCGGCGTCGGCGTCAAACAGCTTGAGCAGCACGTCCTTGGCGTCGTCGATCAGGCCGACCGCCCGGCGCGCGCGCATGCGCACCAGGCGGAATACCGGCACGTCTTCGTCGTGGATGGAAAACAGCACACCACGGCTCTTGTGGTCGCTGTTCATCATGTTCAGGATAAAGGCCACCCGCACCGTGTGGGGCTCGTCGGCGTCGGCGATCAGAAAGTCCGAGCGGATGTGCAACTCGCCGCTGTCTTCCTCATAGAAGCGGGCCGACTCCTCGATGTCTTCGTCCATCGCGTCGTCCGGGATGGACAGGCTGAAGTGCTGCTTGACCCAGTGCTTTTCCTCGGGCGTGGGCGACTCCAGATCGACCCAGATCGGCTGAAATCGTGACAACTCCTCCAGGGATTCGATTTCTTCCTGGAACAGCCGTCCGTTGACGAGTGTGAAGATGTTGAGCATGGCGGACTCCCTCTGAGATCTTGGGGATCGGGGCGGGCCGCGCGCTGGCAGGTCCAGCGGCAGCGCCGGGCGGGGTGGTGTGTCGCTTCCAACCCCGCTCAGCCGGCTCGGCTGGGACAGCGTTGAAAGCTAGCGACTGGGGCTGCTTTCCATGATCGGTCTCGGTGGTTTAGCTCGGGCAAGATTATGGCACCGATGGCCTTGGTTTTGACCGGTTTTGGCCGATCCGGGGTGCTGATCCGGCGCATCGGATGGCTCAATTCCCACTGGGCGCCTAGGGCACTTGCAAAGTCCTGGCTGTCGGCGCATGATGGGCCCAAGAGTGCTTCGCCCGCTGCCGGGGTGTCCCGGCGGTCTTTGTGTCCGATCCCCAACGACAAGGAGCTCCTCATGAACCTGACGATCAGTGGCCACCATCTGGAAGTCACCCCGCCCTTGCGCGCCTATGTGACCAGCAAGCTCGAGCGGATCACTCGCCATTTCGACCAGGTCGTTGATGTGCGGGTCCTGCTGACGGTCGACAACATGACCGAAAAGCAGTTGCGCCAGCGCGCCGAGTGCACCTTGCACGTCAAGGGCCGCGACCTGTTCGCCGAAAGCTCCCATTTCGATCTCTATGCCGCCATCGATGAGCTGGCCGACAAGCTCGACCGGCAGGTGGCGCGCCACAAAACCCGCGTGCAAGACCACCATCATGCCTCGGCCAAGCGCCAGCTTGAGGTCTCGGCCAACCCCCTCGGCTGAGCCAGCGCCGGTCGCAGTGTGGCGGGGCCGCCCCATGTGCGGCCCTTTTTAATGGGTGAGCCCGTGACGGCCGGGTTGGCGTGTGCATAATTGCGCCACATTTGTCATGAACCGCCTTTCCCAGATCCTGCCTGCCAGCCAGGTCCTCGTTGGCGTCGAGGCCACCAGCAAGAAGCGTGCTTTCGAGGAAGCGGGCTTGTTGTTTGAAAACCAGCACGGCCTGAACCGGGCTCTCATCACCGACAGCCTGTTTGCGCGCGAGCGTTTGGGCTCGACGGGTCTGGGCCATGGCGTGGCCATTCCGCACGGGCGCATCAAGGGCCTGAAGTCGCCCATGGCGGCCATCTTGCGGCTGGGCGCGCCCATCGGTTTTGATGCCCCGGACGAGCAAGCGGTGAGTTTGCTGATTTTCTTGCTGGTGCCCGAAGCGGCCACGCAAAAGCATCTGGAAATCCTGTCTGAAATCGCTGAATTGCTCAGCGATGCGCCTTTGCGCGAGCAGATCATGGGCTGCGCCAGCGCTGAAGAGTTGCACACTCTGGTGGCGCGCTGGCAGTCGGCTCATGCCGACCACTGAGGCTGCGCCCGCCTCATGAAGCCGACCGTCGTCAGCGCCGATGTCCTTTTCGAGGACCACCGGCAGGCCCTCAAGTGGCAGTGGCTGGCTGGCCTGGGCGCCTCCGAGCGGCGCTTTGACGAGGTGGCGGTGCGTGCCGCTCGCTCGGGCGCCGACCTGGTGGGCTACCTCAATTACATCCACCCCTACCGGGTGCAGATCCTGGGTGAGCGCGAGGTGGCTTACCTCAGCCAGGGCTCTCCCGAAGACTGCAACCGCCGCATCAACCGCATCATCACGCTGGAGCCGCCGGTGCTGGTGATCGCCGACGGGCAGACGCCGCCGGACATGCTCATTGCCATGTGTGAGCGTGGCAATCTGCCCATGTTCGCCACGCCCGAGTCGGCCGCCTTCGTCATTGACGTCCTGCGCGCCTACCTGTCCAGGCACTTTGCTGACCGCACCTCCATGCACGGCGTGTTCATGGACATTTTGGGCCTGGGCGTCATGATCACCGGCGAATCGGGCCTGGGCAAGAGCGAGTTGGGACTGGAGTTGATCTCGCGCGGCCATGGTTTGGTGGCTGACGATGCGGTAGACCTGTACCGCATCAACCAGACCACCATCGAGGGCCGTTGCCCCGAGCTGCTGCGTAACTTGCTGGAAGTGCGGGGCATCGGGCTGCTGGACATCAAGGCCATCTTTGGCGAGACCGCGGTGCGTCGCAAGATGCGCCTGAAGCTCATCGTGCATCTGGTGCGTCGCGAAACCCTGGAGCGGGAATACGACCGCATTCCTTATGAGCCCCTGATGCAGGATGTTCTGGGCATTGCGGTGCGCAAGGTCATCATCCAGGTGGAGGCCGGACGCAACATCGCGGTGCTGGTCGAGGCGGCGGTTCGAAACGCGATTTTGCAATTGCGCGGTATCAACACCTATCAGGAGTTTGTGGAGCGCCACCGCCGCGCGATGGAGCGCGGCGACTGAGTCTGCCCCAGTCCTTCAGGCGGCAGCTTTGTCAGCGCGCGGGGCCAGCGGTCGGTGCGGGCACTGGTTCTTGGTGCAACTGGCATAGATGGCCAGCGAATGGTCGGCGATCTCAAAGCCCTTGGCCTGCGCCACCGCCTGCTGGCGTTTTTCGATCTCGGCGTCGTAGAACTCTTCGACCCGTCCGCAGTCCAGGCACACCAGGTGGTCGTGGTGCTGACCTTCGTTGATCTCGTAGACCGCTTTGCCCGACTCGAAGTTGCTGCGCTTGAGCAGGCCGGCCTGCTCAAACTGCGTCAGCACGCGGTAGACCGTGGCCAGCCCGATGTCGGCGCGCTCGTCCAGCAAGACCCGGAATACGTCTTCGGCCGTCATGTGCCGCTGTCGACCCTTTTGAAAAATCTCCAGGATCTTCAGCCGCGGCAGCGTGGCCTTCAGGCCGGTGCTTTTGAGTTCGTCGATGTTGTTCATGGCTGTGGCATCCAGGCCCGTCGGCCCGCGCCGCGGCGAGTGTGCTTTCGCAGGGCTCCTGTGTGAAAACCCTGCCGCTACAATGAAGCGATCATATCTTTGCACGGGTGCCCATGCTTGTCCGTCACCGCTTTCCATGGCCGATCGCTACGCTGGCGGTGCTGGCGGCCAGCTTGGTCGGCTGCAGCACCGGCGGCACCCGGCTGACCCAACCCGCTCAGTGGCTGACGCCCTACCGCAGCGATGTGGTGCAGGGCAATTTCATCGCCAGCGAACAAATTGCGCAGCTCAAGGCGGGTCTGTCGCGCCTGCAGGTGCGCAACCTCTTGGGCACGCCCCTGGTCTCGAGTCTGTTTCACGCCGATCGCTGGGACTACGTGTTCAGTTTCAAGCGGGGCGCCGATGCGCCGCGCCTGTACCGCTACACCGTCTTTTTCCAGGGCGATGCGCTGGTCCGATTTGAGGGCGACGCCATGCCCAGCGAGGCCGAGTTCATCGCCCAGCTCGATGCCCGGCGCAAGCTCGGACCGGTGCCTCCCCTGCAAGCCACGCCAGAGCAGCTGCAAGCCAGCCAGCCGGCCGCGCCGGCCGCAGCGGCCACCGGCGCGCCGGCCGCGCCGGCACCCCTGCCCACCTCCTACCCACCTCTGGAAGGTGCCAAGCCGTGAACGCCTCAGCCTCTGCGGATGCCCGTTTGAAGATTGCCATCGCCGGCGCCAGCGGGCGCATGGGCCAGATGCTGGTGCAGGCGGTACTGGCCGATGACGGCCTGCAATTGAGCGGCGCGCTCGATGTGGCTGGCAGCGCGCAGTTGGGTCAGGACGCCGCCGCCCTTTTGGGTCGCAGCAGCGGCACGGTGATCGTCAGCGACATTGGCCAGGGCCTGCAGGGCGGGCAGGTGCTGATCGACTTCACCCGGCCCGAGGGCACCATGGCCCATTTGGCCCTGTGCCGGGAGCTGGGCGTTAACCTGGTCATCGGCACCACCGGGTTTTCCGAAGCGCAAAAGCAGCAGATCACCGAGGCGGCCAGCGACATCGCCATCGTCATGGCGCCCAATATGAGCGTGGGGGTCAACGTCACCCTGCGCCTGCTGCAGATGGCCGCACAAGCGCTGTCGACCGGCTATGACATCGAGATCATCGAGGCCCACCACCGGCACAAAGTCGACGCCCCCTCGGGCACCGCGCTCAAGATGGGCGAGGTGATCGCCCAGGCCCTGGGCCGAGACCTCAAGGACTGCGCGGTCTATGAGCGCTACGGCCACACCGGCGAGCGTGACCCCTCGACCATTGGCTTTTCGACCATCCGCGGTGGCGACATCGTGGGCGACCACACGGTGCTGTTTGCCGGCACCGGCGAGCGCATCGAGGTCACCCACAAGTCCTCCAGCCGGGCCACTTACGCGCAAGGCAGTCTGCGCGCGGCCCGCTTCCTGGCCGGTCGCCGCAACGGGCTGTACGACATGTTCGACGTGCTCGGTCTGCACTAGAGCGGTCGCCGCGCGCATGATTCCTCTGCTGACCGAGGGCGACACGATCAGCCGCTTCGTGGCCTGGATCTTGTTATTGATGTCGGTCTCGAGCTGGGTGGTCCTGATCTGGAAAACCTGGCTGCTCAGCGTCATGGGCCGTGATCTGCCCCGCAGCCTGGCTGCTTTCTGGCAGGCCCCGGCCATGCCCCAGGCCGTCGAGCGCTTGCGCGCCCTGGACAGCAGGGGCTTGCTCGAGCCCCTGCTGCTGGCCGCCTTGAGCCAGCCACCAGCCAGTACCCTGGCCGGTGCCGGGCAGGCCCGGGCCCGGCTGACCCGCATGCTGCGTGACGGTTTGCAGGCGGCCACCGAGCGCCTTCAGTATGGGCAGGTCCTGCTGGCCACTGTGGGCTCGACGGCGCCCTTTGTGGGCCTGCTGGGCACCGTTTGGGGCATCTACCACGCGCTTACCGGCATGGCCGACAGCGCCCAGTTGACCATCGACCAGGTCGCCGGCCCGGTGGGTGAAGCCCTCATCGTGACGGCGGCGGGCCTGGCGGTGGCCCTGCCGGCCGTGCTGGCCTACAACGTCCTGGGCCGACGTATCGCTCGCCTTGAAGCCGAACTCGAGGGCTTCGCACACGATCTGCTCGAGCTCTTGCTGGCCGCGCCGCCCGATCGGCCATGACCCTGGGCCGCCTGCCGCGTCGGCCCGCCCCGGAGCCGATGAGCCAGATCAACGTTACCCCGCTGGTCGACGTGATGCTGGTGCTGTTGGTCATCTTCATCTTGACCGCCCCCTTTCTGGGCAGCGCGATCAAGCTCGATCTGCCGCGCGCCTCGGCCGGCGCACCGGCCGCACCGGCCCCGCAGACCCTGCTGCTCGAGCTCGACCGGCAGGGCCAGACCCTGCTCAACGGGCAGCCGGTGTCGGCCGAGCAGCTGGCACGGGGCCTGGCCGATGTGGCGGCCAGCCGTCCCGACGTGGAATTGCAGCTGCGCGCGGACCAAGCAGTGCCCTACGGCCGGGTGGTGCAGATGCTGGCGCTGGCTCAGCAAGCCGGCATAGGCCGCATCGGTTTCGTGACCGATCCCACCGCCGCGCCGCGCCGGCCCTGAAGAAGAGGCATGCCGCCTAAAATCGCGGCTTTGGTCGGCAGCGCCTGGCGCTGAAGGCTCCTTACGAAGGCTTGATTCAAAGCCCACACCCGGTTCCCGTTCGCCCCATGCAAGACACCACCTACGACCCCCAAAAAATCGAGGGCGCCGCCCAGAGCGCCTGGCGCGAGCAGGACGCCTACCGCGTCGGCGAACACAGCACCAAGCCCCTGGGCAAGTACTACGCCTGCTCCATGCTGCCCTACCCCAGCGGCAAGCTGCACATGGGCCATGTGCGCAACTACACCATCAACGACATGCTCACGCGCCATCTGCGCATGAAGGGCTACAACGTGCTCATGCCCATGGGCTGGGACGCCTTTGGCCTACCGGCCGAAAACGCTGCGCTCAAAAACGGTGTGCCGCCGGCCAAGTGGACCTACGAAAACATCGCTTACATGAAAAAGCAGATGCAGGCGATGGGCTTGGCCATCGACTGGTCGCGCGAAGTGGCCACCTGCGACCCGAGCTATTACAAGTGGAACCAGTGGTTGTTTTTGAAGATGCTTGAAAAGGGCATCGCCTACCGCAAGACCCAGGTGGTCAACTGGGACCCGGTCGACCAGACGGTGCTGGCCAACGAGCAGGTGATCGACGGCAAGGGCTGGCGCACTGGCGCACCGGTGGAAAAGCGCGAAATCCCCGGCTACTACCTCAAGATCACCGACTACGCGCAGGAGCTGCTCGACCATGTGCAGGTGGGCAACCCCAAGGCGACCTTGAACGGTTGGCCCGACAAGGTGCGCCTGATGCAGGAAAACTGGATCGGCAAGTCCGAGGGCGTTCGCTTTGCCTTCACCCATGACATCCGCGGTGCCGACGGCACGCTCATCGGCGACGGCCGCATGTATGTGTTCACCACCCGTGCCGACACCATCATGGGCGTGACCTTCTGCGCGGTGGCCCCCGAGCATCCGCTGGCGCTGCATGCGGCTGCGACCAACCCCAAGCTGGCTGCGTTTTTGGACGAGTGCAAAGAAGGCGGCACCACCGAGGCCGAGCTGGCCACGCAAGACAAAAAGGGCTTGTCCACCGGCCTGTTTGTTCAGCACCCGCTGACCGGTGCGCCGGTCGAGGTCTGGGTCGGCAACTACGTGCTCATGAGCTACGGCGACGGGGCGGTGATGGGCGTGCCGGCGCACGACGAGCGTGACTTTGCCTTTGCCCTCAAGTATCAACTGCCGATCCGGCAGGTGGTGGCGGTGGCCGGTCAGACCTTTGACGAGCGCCAGTGGCAAGAGTGGTATGCCGATAAGCAGGCGGGCGTGTGCGTCAACTCCGGCCTGCTCGACGGGCTGGGCTTGAAGACCGCGGTCGACAAAGTGGCCGAGTTGCTCGCCGCCAAAGGCCTGGGCGAGAAAAAAATCACCTGGCGCCTGCGCGATTGGGGCGTCAGCCGCCAGCGCTACTGGGGCACGCCCATTCCCATCATCCACTGCGATGAACACGGTGCGGTACCGGTGCCTGAAAAAGACCTGCCGGTGATCCTGCCGCAAGACTGCATCCCCGACGGCTCGGGCAACCCGCTGAATAAGCACGAGGGCTTTCATGCCGGCGTGGTGTGCCCGATCTGCGGTAAGCGCGCTCGGCGCGAGACCGACACCATGGACACCTTTGTCGACTCGTCCTGGTACTTCATGCGCTATTGCGACCCGGCCAACACCGAGGCGATGGTGGCGGGCGGCACAGATTACTGGATGCGCGACGCCCAGCACGCCACGGGCGGCAGCGGCATGGACCAATACATTGGCGGCATCGAACATGCCATCTTGCACCTGCTGTATGCGCGGTTTTGGACCAAGGTGATGCGCGACCTGGGTCTGGTCAAGGTCGACGAGCCTTTTACCAAGTTGCTCACGCAAGGCATGGTGCTCAACCACATTTACTCGCGGCGCACGGCCAAGGGGGGCAAAGACTATTTCTGGCCTCACGATGTCGAGCATGTGCTCGATGAGGGCGGCAAGACCGTCGGTGTGCGCCTGAAGAACGAGGCCGACAGTGGTGACGGCAGATTGCCCGTGGGCACGCCGATTGACTACGAAGGCGTGGGCACCATGTCCAAGTCCAAGAACAATGGCGTGGACCCGCAGGACCTGATCGAAAAATACGGCGCCGACACGGCGCGCCTCTACACCATGTTCACCGCACCGCCGGAGGCCACGCTGGAGTGGAACGACGGTGCGGTCGAGGGCAGCTACCGCTTCTTGCGACGCGTGTGGAACTTTGCCGTCAAACACGAGGCCAGCCTCAAGGCCGCATGCGCAGCTGATTTAAGCCAAGCCAAGCTGCGCAAAGAAGCGGTCGATCTGCGCCGCGAGATGCATTTGGTGCTCAAACAAGTCAGCTACGACTACGAGCGCATGCAGTACAACACCGTGGTTTCGGGCTGCATGAAATTGCTCAACGCACTTGAAGGCTTCAGGGCCGATGCCAGCGAAGGCGACACCGCCGTGCTGTGCGAAGGTGTGTCTTTGCTGCTGCGCTTGCTCTATCCCACCTGCCCGCACATCAGCGCCAACCTGTGGGGCGAGCTGGGCTACGCTGCGCGCTCAGGCGATTTACTCGATACGGCCTGGCCCCAGGTCGATGCGGCCGCGCTGGTGCAAGACGAGATCGAATTGGTGTTGCAGGTCAACGGCAAGCTGCGGGGATCGATCACCGTGGCCGCCGGCGCCGACAAGGCGCAGATCGAGGCGGCCGCCCTGGCCAGCGAGGCCTTTGTCAAGCAGGCCGCAGGTGCGGCGCCCAAGAAGGTCATCGTCGTGCCTGGCCGTCTGGTCAATGTGGTGATCTGAAGCCGATGCGCCGCCGCACGCTTGCCTTGTTGTGCCTTTCGGGCGGCTTGCTGGCCGGCTGTGGTTTCGAGCTGCGCAAGCCGCCGCAGTTTGCCTTTCGCTCGATTTACCTGCAGTTGCCCGAAGGCTCGAGCTTGGGGCCTGCGCTGGTGCGTGCGCTGCAATTCAACCGCGACCTGCGGGTGCTGTCGGCGCCGGCCGATCGCGCGGCGGCCGACGTCATCCTCGAGGTGCGCTCGGAGCAGCGCGAGAAGATCGTTGCCGGCCTCAATGCAGCCGGGCAGGTGCGTGAATTCCAGCTGCGTCTGCGCCTGCAGTTTCGCTTGATCACGCCCAGCGGCCGCGAATTGACCCCCGAGACCGAATTGCTGCTGCAGCGCGAGATCGGCTTTTCGGAAACGGCGGCCTTGGCCAAAGAGGAAGAAGAGGCCTTGCTCTACCGCGACATGCGCAGCGACATGGTCCAGCAACTCATGCGCCGGCTCGCCGCCGTGACCAGTCTGACGGCCGGGGCCATGCCGGTCCAGCGCTGAGCCGGCAATTTCCTACAATCGCCCTCCATGCAACTGGCCTCCGCCCAACTGGCCGCCCACCTCGAACGTGGGCTGCGCAGCTTGTATGTGCTGCACGGCGACGAGCCCCTGCTGCTGCAGGAGGCGGCTGACGCCATACGGGCCGCTGCCCGTGCCCAAGGCTACACAGAGCGCAGCGTGCACACGGTGCTCGGCGCGCACTTCGACTGGAGCGCAGTGCTGGCCGCCTGTAACGCCATGAGCTTGTTTGCCGACCGGCAACTGCTTGAGCTGCGCATTCCCAACGGCAAACCCGGCAAGGACGGCGGCAGCGCGCTGGTCGAGCTGGTCCAGGCCCTGCAAGGTCAAGACGCCACTTTGGGCTTGGTGCTGCTGCCCCGGCTGGACAAGCAGACCCGCAGCGGAGCCTGGTTTGCCGCGCTCGAAGGCGGCGGGGTCTGCGTGCAGATCGACGCGGTCGAGCGTGCTGCTCTGCCCTCATGGATCGCCCAGCGCTTGGCGCAGCAAGGCCAGCGTGTGGCCGCCGGCGAACAGGGCCAGCAGGCGCTCGCCTTTTTTGCCGATCGGGTTGAGGGCAATCTGCTGGCGGCCCACCAAGAGATCCAGAAACTCGGCCTGCTGTATCCGGCCGGTGAACTGACGCTCGAGCAGGTCGAATCGGCGGTGCTCAATGTGGCCCGCTACGACGTGTTCAAGCTGTCGGAGGCGGTGCTGGCCGGTCAAGTGCTGCGCGTGCAGCGCATGATCGACGGCCTGCGCGCCGAGGGCGAATCGGAGGTGCTGGTGCACTGGGCCCTGGCCGAAGACATTCGCAGCCTCAAGCGCGTCAAAGACGCCATCGCCGATGGTCGGCCGATGCCGATGGCGCTGCGCGAAAACCGCATCTGGGGCATGAAGGAGCGCCTTTTCGAGCGGGTGCTGCCTCATCTGGCCACCAGCTCCCTGGCCCACCTGCTGGAGGCGGCGCACAAGGTCGACGGCATCGTCAAGGGGCTGCGCCAGCCCGACTGGCCCAGCGACGGCTGGCAAGCCCTGCACCGACTGGCCATGCAGTTGTGCCAGCAGTGCGCGCAAGGCGGCCGCGGGGCCCGCCCGGCGCGTCTGGCCTGAGCCCATGCCGGCACGGCTCGACCCTGTGTGGCGCCCGGGCCAGCGTCTGGCCATCCTCAGCGCGCTGGTTGACGAGCAGCGCGGCCTGATCGATCACCTCGAGCAGCCCGAACGCATTGAGCACGCGGGTCGGCGCTTCTGGCTGGGGCGTTTGCAGGGGCTGCCGGTGGTGCTGACCGTCTCGCGCATCGGCAAGGTGTCGGCAGCCATGACAGCCACCACGCTGATCGAACGCTTTGGCGTCGGCGCCATCGTCTTCACCGGCGTCGCGGGCGCCTTGGCCGACGAGGTGCAGGTGGGCGATGTGGTGGTGGCGCGCGACTTTTTGCAGCACGACCTCGATGTCTCGCCCCTGTTTACCCGATACGAAGTACCGGCCTATGGCCGCGCCCGGTTTGAATCTCACCCAGCCTTGACCCAGGCCTTGCAGCAGGCCGCGCAAGCGGCCTTGGCCAGCGACTTCGCGCAGGCCCGCATTCACCACGGTTTGATCGCCAGCGGCGACCGTTTCGTCAGCGGCGCGGCCGAGGTGCGCGCCTTGCGCGAGCGCTTGCAGCAAGACGGCCATCCGGCACTGGCGGTGGAAATGGAAGGCGCGGCGGTGGCCCAGGTGTGCGCCGACCACGCACTGCCCTATGCCGCCATGCGCACCATTTCAGACCGCGCCGATGACTCGGCGCATCGCGACTTCGCCCAGTTTGTCGAGCAGGTGGCCAGCCGTTATGCGCAGGCCATCGTCATGCGTCTGCTGGACTCGCTCAGACAATGATCCTGCCGATGTGCGCCTTGCGCTGAGGCGGTGAGAGCCGCGCCCTCGTGGCGATGGGGTTTTTGACCAGCCGCTGCATCGCACCGGTGCTCCCACAACTCAGGCGGCCAGTGCCGCTTCGATGTCGGCCTTCAGCGATTCGGGCTTGTCCATCGAGCCATAGCGATTGATCGCCTGCCCGTCCTTGCCGACGAGGAATTTGGTGAAATTCCATTTGATGGCCTGGGTGCCCAGGATGCCGGGCGCACTGCGGGTCAGCCACTGGAACAGCGGATGCGCGTCTCCCCCGTTGACCTCGACCTTGGCCATCATCGGGAAACTCACGCCATAGTTCTTCTGGCAAAAACTCAGGATCTCGCCCTCGGGCTTGGGGTCCTGGCCGCCGAACTGGTTGCAGGGAAAGCCGATCACCGTCAGCCCGCGCTCGGCATACTGCTCATGCAGTTTATGCAGTCCGGCCAATTGCGGGGTGAAGCCACAGGCGCTGGCGGTGTTGACCGCCAACACCACCCGGCCCTGCAGGCTACTCAGGCTCAGGTCCTGCCCGTCGATCTGGCGGGCGGTGAAGTC
>JAXITB010000023.1:0-14819 GCA_034680305.1 Polaromonas sp.
CTGCTGCGAAACTTCCAATTCAGAGGCGCTAGTCATGGCAAACCCTTATGGTCAAAAATCCGAACCGCGGAGCATAAGGCCTTGCAACAACAATGCCAAACAAAATAATTGGGGTCAGAGTCCAATTAATTTGTCATTTCAAAAAATTCATAAAAATTGGGGACAGATTAAAAGCCTCTCGCCTGCTGCCTTTTTGATCTCTTTTTCAGCTTGATCGGTGCACTCTAGACGGCCGCCCGGCTTTGGTTGGAAGCAAGCGTCGTTGGGTGTTTTGTTCCAGGGCTGAAATGAACCCCGCTGAACCCAATGGCCAGCCAGTCAGGGCAGACCGGGTCAGGTCACCCTGGTCCTGAAGGGCGATTCCTGCCCCCACCATCTGGGCATAGGCGGCCTCGCGCGCGAAGGGAGTGTTGCCCAGGCTCCAAAACAGTGCATGCGGCGTCACCAATTTGTCACTGATCCGACCAATCAGGTGCCTGTGACTGGACCAGACGAAGTCGGCTGGCTCACTGACCATGCCAGCTCTGACTGGGTTGAGGTCGATGTAGGCCATACAGGCGAGCAGGTATCTTTCGGTTTCTATCAGGCTACACCGGTATCGGCCCTCCCACAGCGTCCCGGTGCGGGCATGGCGGGTATTGAAGTAGCGCACGTAGCTGCGACCCACCGACTGCATCATCTGAGGAATGCCTTCGACGGTCTCGGGAGTCAGCAAGAGGTGGAAATGGTTGTCCATCAGCACATAGGCGTGAACCGCCACCTTCGATCGCTGAGCATGCTCAAGCAATAAAGATAGCAAGCCCTCACGATCTGAGTCATCCCTGAAAATCAGCTGCCTGTCATTGCCCCGCTGTATCACGTGGTGGGGGTAAGCGGGAACGGTCAGTCGAGCTTGTCGGGCCATGGGATGAGTCCAATCGGTGTCTGACCCCAATTATTAATTGGATTCTGACCCCAATTATTCAGGGTAGATCCTGAAGGCGCGGGGCTCTGGGATGCGCACAATCGGGCCTGTTCAATCAGCAGGAGTCCCTATGAAGTCTTATCTTTCAGCCATGGCTGCCGTGACACTGGGTCTGGCCGGCAGTTGGGCGTTGGCGCAAGCGCCGGCGGCCCCTGGTGGCGCCTTCCCCACCAAGCCGATCAAGGCCATCGTGCCCTTTGCCCCTGGCAGCGCCACCGATCAGATCGGGCGCGCTTTTGCTCAGAAGATGTCGGAGAACCTGGGGCAGACCATCGTGGTGGAAAACCGCGCCGGCGTCAGCGGCATGCTGGGCGCCGATGCGGTGGCCAAGTCCGCGCCCGATGGCTACACCATCTTGGTCGGCACCAACAGCACCAATGCCGCCCTCAAGAGCCTGATGAAAAAGCTGCCCTACGACCAGGACACTGCTTTCGCGCCGATCGCATTCCTCGGCTCGGTGCCTCTGATCGTCGGCATCAACAACGATGTTCCTGCGAAAACTTTGCGTGACTTTGTCAATCTGGCCAAGTCCAAGCCCGGGCAGGTGACTTTCGCCAGTGCCAGCGCCTCGCAGCGCGTCTCCAGCGAGATGCTGGGGAGCATGGCCGGCATTCAGATGACCCATGTGCCCTACAAAGCCGGCCCGGCGGCCATGACCGATCTGATTGGTGGTCAGGTCAATATGTTCACTGCCGACTTCGCCGTCATGCTGCCGCAGGTCAAGGCCGGTAAGGTGCGCGGCCTGGCGGTCACGTCGACCCAGCGGGCCAAGGCGATCCCGGAATTGCCCACGGTCAACGAGGCACTGGGCTTGAAGGACTATGAATTGATCGCCTACTTCGCCCTGTTCGCTCCGGCCGGCACACCGCCAGAGGTGATCAACCGGCTCAACCGGGCGGCCAATGCGGCGGCCAACGACAAAGACATCTTGGAGCGTTTTGCCGCCCTCGGCTTTGAAACCGCGCCTGGCACGCCTCAGGCTCTGGCCGAGCGCACCAAGGTCGAGACGGCCAAATGGGCCAAGGCCATCCGCGAAGCCAGGATCGAACCGGAATGAACGGACGCCCTGCGCGTCAATACCCAAGAGGCGCTGCGGCGCCTCTTTTTTTGCCCATCAAGAACGAAGCGGCATGGCTCGAAGGTGTCTGGCGGTCAAACCGGCCAGCACCATGCCAATCGCACAGCAAGCGCCGGTGACCAGCGGTGTGAGTTGCCAGCCCCCGGCGCGAGCGGCCACCCAGGCCACCGCCGGGGGGCCCAGAAACTGCCCCAGGGCCGACCATTGCTGCGCCCAGCCCACGGTGGTGGCGACTTGGCGATCGCTGGGCGCCAGGCGCACGGCCAAGGCAAAGAGCGTCGCAGGTATCAGGCCGCCCAGAGTGGAAAACAACAAGATGCCCGCATAACGCAACCAGGGCCAGTCCTGTGTCAGCGGCAGAAAGGCCAGGCTTGTTCCCAGAGTCATTCCGACGTAGCCGATCCACAGCAGGTGGTGAGGCAGTCGGCCCGCGTTCAGCAGCCGACCTGATGCGAGATTGCCCAGCATGTTGACGGCGGCCGCCAAAGCCGTCAGTCCACCGAGCGCGGCGCCGGTGATGCCCGCCTGCGAATAGATGGAAGGCAAGAATCCCACCACCGCCAGCCACTGTGCGGCGTAGACGCCAAACATCACGGCCACCAGCCAGGGGCCGCGCTTGCTCAGGGTCTGCCACAGGCTGCTGGCCAGACCCGGGCCCAAGGCCTGCGCCACCGGCGGATCGGCAGGCACCGTGCGCTGCACCCACAGCGCCATCAACAAAGACAAAAGGGCAAACAGGTCCCACCAGATCGGCCAGCCAGCCCAAGGAATGATCAAGGGGCCGCCCAAAAGCGCCAGAGCAGTCCCCAGAGGCATGTAAGCCCCCCAAACACCCATCATGCCGGCGAGCCGGTCAGCGGGGACCAGTCGCCGAATCAGGGCCGGCGCCGGCAGCGCCACCCAGAGAAAGCCCATGCCCTCCAGGGCGCGCAGGGTCAGCAGGGCCGATGCGCTGCTGACCGCGCTGCCCAAGGCACTGGCCGCAGCCAGCACCCACAGACCACAGACCATGGACCGCTTGAGTCCAAAACGGTCAGCCCACAGTCCGATGACGATGGCGGTCAACATGCCGGCCAATTGCACCATGGACAAAAGAAATCCGGCCTCCACCAAGCTCAGGCCCAGGTCGGCTTGCAAAGCCGGCAAGGCCGGCGGCAGCTTGCCCACCTGCAAAGCGGCTACCACGCCCGCGAGCACCACCGTCCAGGCGGCAAAGGGCGAAGGCGCTGCGCTCACAGCAACCTGCATCCGGTCAGGCGCTCATGCTCGCGGGCTGCAAAACGATCGGTCATGCCGGCAATGTAGTCGGCCACGGCGCGCGGCTGGTCTTCACGCTGTGCGTAGTCCAGCGGCATGCCGCTGGGGTCGGCCAGATAGGCCTGGAACAACTCGCGCACCATCTGCTGCGCCTGCGCGGTGGTCTGCATGACCTGCGGATGCCGATAGAGCTCGGCGAAAAGAAATCGCTTGAGTTGCACCGACTGCGCATGCATGCCCGCACTGAAGCGAACCAGCGGCGGCAATTGGCGCACCGCATCGGCGCTGTCTGGCTGAGCTTGTTCAATGAGCGCACGGGTGGCCGCGATCACGTCATAGACCTGCTCGCTGAGCATTCGGCGGATGGCCTCGTAGAGCAACCGCCGGGCGCGGCGCGGCGCGGCCAGATCGGGATGTTGGTCCAACGCCTGCTTGCGATGGCGCTCAAACAATTCGAGTTGCTGTAGTTGCTCGAAGTTGATCAGCCCCGAACGCACGCCATCGTCAATGTCGTGGGCGTTGTAGGCAATGGCGTCGGCCAGATTGCACAGTTGCGCTTCCAGGCTGGGCTGGGTGCCATCGAGAAAACGCCGCCCCACCCCGCCCGGCTCAGCCTGCTCGAGCATGAGCGCATGGCGCCGTGAACAGTGCTTGAGGATGCCCTCGCGGGCCTCGAAGGTCAGGTTCAGCCCGTCATGGGCGGGGTACCGCTCTTCAAGCCGGTCCACCACGCGCAGACTTTGCAGGTTGTGCTCAAAGCCGCCATGCTCGGCCATGCATTCATTGAGGGCGTCCTGGCCGGCGTGCCCAAAGGGCGTATGCCCCAGGTCATGAGCCAGTGCGATGGCTTCGACCAGGTCTTCATCGAGCCCGAGGGGCCGGGCAATGGAGCGGCCAATCTGCGCGACCTCCAGCGAGTGGGTCAGACGGGTGCGAAACAGGTCGCCCTCGTGGTTGAGAAAAACCTGGGTCTTGTAGACCAGCCGCCGAAAGGCGGTGCAGTGAACGATGCGGTCCCGATCGCGCTGAAACTCAGAGCGGGTGGGCGCCGGCTGCTCCGGGTACCGGCGGCCGCGCGTGCGAGCCGGATCGCTGGCGTACGCAGCCCTGCTCACACCGGCCAACCCGGTTCAGCCTCAAAGCGGCAAACAACAGGCATCAATGACCTCGCGCACCAGTGCATCGGGCGCACCGCGAACAGCGGCACGGCCCGGCCCCTCGATGACCACAAATTTGATCTCGCCGGCCTCGGCCTTCTTGTCCAGCCGCATCAAGGCCAGGTAGCGGCCCGCATTGTCATGCGCATCGAGCCGAGGACCGACCACCGGCAGGCCCGCCGCCTGCACCAGGCGCCTGAGCCGATCGACCAGCTCGGCATCGATCAGGCCCAATCGATGCGACAGCAGCGCGGCCATCACCATGCCGCAGCCGACGGCCTCGCCGTGCAACCATTGGCCATAACCCAAACCCGCTTCAATGGCATGCCCGAAGGTGTGGCCGAAATTGAGGATGGCACGCAGCCCAGCCTCTCGCTCGTCGAGCCCCACCACCCCGGCCTTGATCTCGCAGCTGCGCCTTACCGCGTAACCCAGGGCCTGTGGCTCGCGCGCCAGCAATTGACCCAAATTCACCTCAATCCAGTCGAGCAAAGCCATGTCGGCGATCGGCCCATACTTGATGACCTCGGCCAAACCGGCGCTGAGTTCGCGCTGGGGCAGGCTGGCCAGCACATCGAGGTCACAGACCACACGCTGCGGCTGATAAAAAGCGCCGATCATGTTCTTGCCCAGCGGATGGTTGATGGCCGTCTTGCCACCCACCGAGGAATCGACCTGGGCCAGCAGCGTGGTCGGCACCTGCACAAAGGGCACACCGCGCATGTAGCTGGCGGCCGCAAAACCGGTGAGGTCGCCGATGACGCCACCACCGAGTGCAAACAGCACCGTCTTGCGGTCACAGCCGTGCTCGAGCAGGACATCAAAGATGCGCTGCAGGTTCTGCCAGTCCTTGTGCGCCTCGCCGTCAGGCAGGCTGAGCTGCAGTACGCGTTCATAACGCGGCGCCAGCGCCCGACGCAAAGCCTCGGCATACAGGGGCGCCACCGTGGTGTTGGAGACGATCAGCGCCGTGTGCGCACGAGGCAGATCGGCGTAGATGTTGGCGTCGGCCAGCAGCCGTGCCCCGATCACGATCGGGTAGCTGCGATCGCCCAGATCGATCTGTACGCGCTGGACGGGGGGCAAGGCAAGTGACATGGTGCTCAGTTCGGTGAATGGGCCGCAGACGAATCTGGCGAGGCCGCAGCAGCAGGCGCATTCACACCGGCCAACTCCAGCTGCATGATGATCATGTTGACCAGACTGGCCACCGAGGGACGGCCAGTCTCGATCACGAAGTGGGCGGTTTCTCGGTACAGCGGGTCACGCGCCTGGTACAACTCACGCAAACGCCCGAGCGGATCGGCCACCTGCAGCAGGGGCCGGTTTTGGTCATGGCGCAGGCGCTTGAACACCTCATCGGCCGACGAATGCAAATAGACGGTGGTGGTGCGCTCGTGCAGGCGCTGCCGGTTCTCGGGCCGCAGCACCGAGCCACCGCCGGTCGACAGCACGCCACTGGCCGCCTGGGTGAGCTCATCGAGCACCTGTGCCTCCACATCGCGGAAGGCCGCCTCGCCCTCACGCTCGAAAAACTCGCGGATCGAGCAACCCAGACGCTGCTCGATGACCTGATCGGAGTCGATGAAGCGCAAACCCTGCCGACGGGCCAGTTGACGGCCCACGGTGGACTTACCCGAGCCAGGCAGGCCCACGCAGGCGATCAGGGAAGGGTAAGCAGGCAAGGGCAGTGGCCAGTAAAACGGACAGGGCCTGCGATGATAAACGCCCAGATGCCAAAGCAGGCGCCCGCAGGGTGCTGCAGCGGGGCCGCGCCCCAGCCGTTCAAGGCCCGATGGCCCGGGGCTCATCGGGCAGCAACCGGGGCGTCAGAAAGACCAGCAGCTCCGACTTGCTGACCGTGCGGGCCCGGTTGCGAAACAAGAACCCCACACCCGGCAAGCTGCCCAGCAGGGGCACCCGGGTCTCGTCGTCGCGCTCGAGGGTCTCGAAGATGCCACCGATCATGACGGTGCCGCCATCGTCGACCCTGACTTGGGTCTGTACGTGCTTGGTGTCGATGGCGAAACCGTTGGGCGTGCTGCGGCCAACACTGTCTTTGTTGATGTCGACGTTCAGGACGATGCGCCCATCAGGGGCAATTTGCGGCGTGACCTCCAGCTTGATGTTGGCTTTGCGAAAGGTCAGTGAGGTGGCGCCGTTGCCGGCCGCTTGCTGGTAGGGCAGTTCCGTGCCCTGCTCGATGATGGCCTTGACCTGATCGGCGGTGACGATGCGCGGGCTGGCCACCACCTTGCCTTTGCCGTCAGCCTCCAGGGCAGAAATCTCCAAGTTCAGCACCCGGGTGAGCGACGCATTAAACAAAGAGACCGCCAGCGCTGCCGCGGCCTGCCCATTTTGGGCCTGCGCCGGCAGATTGATCAGGTCGGTGCCGGCAATGCCGAAGTCGCGCCCCATCAGGGCATCGCCGCTGGTGGGCTGGCGGGGCGCGAGATAGCCCCCGCCAACCTGCCCGCCTGACCAGCCCGACTGATTCGGGTTGGCCGGGTTAGCAGCCAGGCGCCCGCCCAATCGGGCGCCGATGGATCGACCAAAGCTGTCGGCCGCCTCCACAATGCGTGCCTCGATGACCACCTGCCGCACCGCGATGTCCAGCAACTCGATGACTCGCTTGACCATGGCGATGCGCGCGGCCACGTCGGTGACGAAAATCTGATTGGTCCGCACCTCGGACATGACGCTGCCACGGGCCGACAAAACCCGACTGGCGGCGTTACCCACCTGCAACTGGCGGGCCACCTCGTCGGCGCGGGCGTACTTCAGGCGAAAGCTTTCGGTGAGCACGGGTTCGACCGTCTGCATGCTCTGCTGACCTTCCAGCTCCTGACGCTGCCTGGCCGCTTGCTCGGCACGGGTACTCACCCAGATCACCGGGCCGTCATGCCTGAGGATCAACCCACGGCTTTGCACGATGACGTCGAGCACTTGGTCCCAGGGCAGCTCCCGCACCCGCAGGCTGGTGCTGCCGGTCACGCCATCGGAGACGATGATGTTGAAGCCACTGAAATGGGCCAGCAACTGCAGCAAAGTGCGCACCTCGACGGTCTGAAAATTGAAGGACACCGGTTGGCCCTGATAGGTCTTGGGCGTGGCGGTGGGCGAGGCAGCGATCGCGGCACTCGGGGCAGGCGGCGGGCCCGCCGACGCGGCCGTGGCGCACACACTGACCGTAGAAATCATGAAAACCAGGACCAGCCGCCAACCTTGGATCATGGTGCTCCCCCAACGCGCCAGCGGCGCAAATGCTCGCTCCAGCGGCCACTGCCGTCACGACGCAGTTCGCGCAGTTCAAGCCCGTCTTCATCGATCTGCTGCACCCGACCGAGGTCAGGCCCCAGGTAGTCGCCGACCTTGACCGTGTGCACCGCATCGCGCCCGCGCATCAGGGCCACCCAGGCGGCCCCCTGACGCAAGGTACCCGCGAAAATCAGGTCGCGCAGGGGCATGGCCTCCAGCGGCTGGCGCTCCCGCAAAAACTCGGGCCGCCAGTGCTCAGGCACATCGGCCAGGGGGTCTTTGAGCGCTGGCGGCTCGCTTTCGCGCGCAGGCGCTACAGGCGCCGCAACCGGGGCAGCAAAGGGATCGACCCCTCGCCACCCCGATGCACGGGTGGGTCGGGCCGCAGTTGTCTCACGCACGAGGCCCCCAGGCAAGGCTTCAAGGACCAGGCTCAGACGGTGCGCCTGCTGCGACCCTGCCTCCAGGTGCAGTTGCTTCAAGGACCAAAGCGGGCCCGAATCACCCATTGCCCGCATGAAGCCGAGCAAGGCGCCGTAGCTGCCGCGCAGCTGAACGCGCAGGCCCGTGTGCTTGTCCGCGGTCGGGCCCTGAGAAGCCGCAGGGGCAGGACTTGCAAAGCCCGCGCGCGAGGCACCGTCGCCGCTGGACTTGAGCAGCTCCAGATGCACCTTGTACTGCAGCGCCAAGCGATGGAGCATCAGACGCGCACCGGCCGCCTGGCCGCTCGGCGACGCGGCTGGGCTCGAGGGCGATTCAGATGGCAGCAGCTGGGCTTGCAGCGCCTGAATCTTGGCCCGCCCTTGAACCTGCTCGTGCAGCATCTTCTGGCCTTGCTGCTCGAGCTGATCGCTTTCCTCCCACAGACCCGGTCCAAGCCACAACCAAGGCATAGCCAGGCCCAGTACGGCCACGAAAGCACCTTGCCAAAACGCGCCAAAGCTTGAACTGCGCCGCGCCGAGATCACCGAAGCGACCGCCACTGCCCGGGTGCGCCAAGGAACCAGGACCGTCCAGCGGGCCGTCATGGGCTGTTCTGCGCAGCGCGCGCCGGGGTCTGTGAAAAGCGAACCACGAAACGCGAGAGCTCGCCGGCTTCATCCTCGCGCCACGTGGTCGAAGGGGGCGGCCCGACCTCCAGCAGCCAGGCCGTACCCAGAGCCGGTGAACGCGATTGCAGGCCGTCCAGCCAGGGCTGCAGCTGGGCTGGGCCGATCTGCCCGACCAGAAGCAGGCCCTGCTCGTCCAGACGCAGCTCGAGCAAGCGGGCCCGCGCGGGCGGCCCCAAGGGACGTGCCACCGCGCGCAGGGCATCGCCAGCATCGATCCAACGATCGGTCTGCTGCTGTCGCCCCTGCTCGAGCGCCCGCTGGTTCTGCTGCACCTGCAACTGCGCCGTCAACTCGCGCTGGCGCGCCTTCAAGCGGTCGAGCTCGGCCTGAACCGAAGCCTGCGCATCGCGGCTTGACTGCAAGTGACTTTGAACCTGGGCCAAGATCAAGAGGCTGAGCGCCAGTCCGATACCCAAGGGCGCCGTCAACGCACGGTAGCGCCGACGATTCCAGACCATGCGGCGGGCATGGGTCGCCGGCAACAGGTCAAAAGCGGGGACCAGACTGCGTCTCATGATCGCAGGCGGCGGCTGGCCAGGCCGAGGGCGGTCCAGATGGCATCAGGATCATCGGCCGGAAACACACCTGGCGCCCATTGGAGCTCTTGCGAGGGCAAGGGGCGCAAGGGTTGCAGGCCGGCGGCCAGCAGTCCCTGCTGCAAGGCCATGGTCTGATCGCCCTGCCCCGTCAAGAAGACAGGCGCCTGACCGATCGCTTCGATGCGAGGGCCCAACCAATCCGGGCTCTCGGCGGGCTCGCGCCAGGCCCACTGCCAGTGACCGTCGAGCTCTCGCAGGGCCTGAACGCTGCCGCCACCGGCCTGCAACAACCAACTGCCCGCAGGCAACGCATCCTGCCACTGATCAAGAGCACGCCAAGCGGCTTGGTGCACTTCGTCCAGGGCCATCAGTTCACAACCCACCGCCTCGGCCAGACCCAAGCGGTCCTGCACCAGCTCCATGGGCGCAGCCATTAGGCGCCACTGCGGGACCGGTCCGTGCAGCGCATGCGCGCTCCAGCTCAACTCGGAGGCGGGCCGACCGAGCAGGTCGGCAGCGCAGCCGGCCAGCCAGCTTCGTCGTTGCCAGGGCAGCAGGCGGCGGGGCGGGTCGACCACCGCACTGACGCAAACTTCGGTGGGCAGGGCCATGGCCAGGCGCTCAACCCCGCTGCCGGCCAGCCATTGCTGCAAGGCATCGAGCAGGCTCTGATAGTCGAGTATGCGGCCGGCCTCGACCCAACCCGGCTTGAGGGGCCAGCTCTGACATTGCTGCACCTGCCATTGCCGCCGATGGCGGCCAAGCACACACCAGCGGACGTGGGTATCGCCAATGTCTAGACCGCCTAGGGCCCGCGCCGGGCGCCAAGGCATTTCTGTCCTCGAAGCCATGTGCATGAGCCCCTGTCCCGAGTTGAAAACACGCCGAGAGCCCTCGTAGGGCCCGATCGCTTACAAGCCTACCCAGACAGACCCGTTCATCTGTTAAGTCGTGTAAAGAAGGCCCTCCGTGCGCTTAGCCCAGGCGTTAGCGAGCCCGCCTGGACCATGGCGAGCGGCCAGGGCGACATGAGACGCACTGGAGTTTTTATAATGCGCTGCCTGGCCTGCCCTGCATGCGCCAGAATCCACATGCCCCCCCCTCACACCACACCACCGCCACCCGAGTCGTCCTACACCTCGCTCAAGCAGATGGTGCTTCGCTTGGCGATGCTGAGCCTGGGGTTGCTGGCGGCCCTGGCCGTCGGGGTGTTGATGGTGGTGGCCGTGGCACTGGCCACGGCCTACCCCAAGCTGCCCGACGTCTCAGACCTGGCCGAATACAGGCCCAAACTGCCGCTGCGCATCTACTCGGTCGATAAGGTGCTGATTGGCGAATTTGGTGAAGAGCGGCGCAGCTTCACACCCATCCAAGACATCCCCCAGGTCATGAAGGACGCGGTCCTGGCGATCGAGGATGCGCGTTTTTTCCAGCACGGCGGGGTCGACTATCTGGGTGTGATCCGGGCCGGTCTGGCCAATGTGCGCAACTTCAAGAGCCAAGGCGCATCGACCATCACCATGCAGGTGGCGCGCAACGTCTACCTGTCGGCCGAAAAGAGCTACACCCGCAAGATCTACGAGATCTTGCTGACCTTCAAGCTCGAGCATCTGCTGACCAAGGACCAGATCCTAGAGATCTATATGAACCAGATCTTTCTGGGCAATCGGGCCTACGGCTTTGCCGCTGCCTCGGAAACCTATTTCGGCAAACCGCTCAAAGAAATCACGGTGGCCGAGGCTGCCATGCTTGCTGGACTGCCCAAAGCACCGTCGGCCTTTAACCCGATTGCCAACCCGAAGCGGGCCCGGGCCAGACAGCTCTACATCATTGAGCGCATGGAAGAAAACGGCTTCATCACGACGGCGCAAGCGCAGGTGGCCAAAAAGCAAGAACTCAAGATTCGCAACAGTTCCGATCCCAACCGCGTGCATGCCGAATTCATCGCCGAAACGGTGCGGCAGTTGGTCTATGCGCAGTACGGCACAGAAACCTACACCCGCGGGCTCAATGTCTACACCACCATCCATGCCGGCGACCAGAACGCAGCCTATCGCGCACTGCGTAAAGGCATCATGGACTATGAGCGCCGCCAGATCTATCGTGGGCCCGAAAAGTTCATCAACCTGCCGGCCGACCCCAAGGAAGCAGAAGACGCCATCGACGATGTGCTGGCCGACCACCCTGACAACGGCGATGTGATGTCCGCTGTGGTGCTTGAAGCCAATGCCCGCAAGGTGCTGGCCGTCCGAGGCAATGGCGAGACGGTCGAGGTCACTGGCGAAGGCCTCAAGCCGGCGCAATCAGGGCTGGCCGACAAGGCCCCGCCGAACATCGCCATCCGGCGCGGCGCGGTCATCCGCGTGATGAAGACGGCAGAAGGCCGCTGGGAAATCACCCAACTGCCCGAGGTCGAAGGGGCATTGGTGGCCATGGACCCGCGCAACGGCGCACTCAGAGCGCTGGTTGGCGGCTTTGATTTCGACAAAAACAAGTTCAACCATGTCACCCAGGCCTGGCGACAGCCGGGATCGAGCTTCAAGCCCTTCATCTATTCGGCCGCGCTGGAAAAAGGCCTGACACCGGCGACTGTGGTCAACGACGGGCCGCTGTTTTTTGACGCCAGCGTGACCGGCGGTCAGCCTTGGGAGCCCAAGAACTACGACGGGCAGTTCGACGGCCCAATGAACTTGCGCACCGCGCTGAAGAAATCGAAGAACATGGTCTCGATCCGGGTGTTGCAGAGCGTGGGCACGCAAAATGCGCAGAACTGGATCACCCGCTTCGGCTTTGATGCCGACAAACACCCCCCTTACCTGACCATGGCTCTGGGTGCAGGCGCGGTCACCCCGATGCAAATGGTCGCCGGCTATGCGGTCTTCGCCAATGGGGGCCTGCGGGTCAATCCGTACCTGATTACCCACATCACCGATCAACAAGGCCGCGTGCTGGTTGACACACCAGCGCCGGTGCCCGACGAAAGCCAGCGCGCCATCGAGCCGCGCAATGCCTTCGTGATGTCGAGCTTGCTGCAGGAAATCACCCGCTCAGGTACGGCCGCCCGAGCGCAGGCCCAACTCAAACGCCCCGACCTGTTCGGCAAGACGGGGACCACTAACGATTCGATCGACACCTGGTTTGTTGGCTACCAGCCGACCGTGGTGGCCGGCGTGTGGATGGGCTACGACAAGCCGCGCAAGCTCGGCGACCGCGAAACGGGTGGCGGTTTGAGCCTGCCGGTGTGGATTGGCTTCATGGAGCATGCGCTCAAGTCGGTGCCGGTGACTGAAATTCCTGTGCCGCCCGGTGTGGTCAGCATCGGCGGCGAATGGTTCTACGAGGAATTCGCCCGCGGCAACGGCGTGACTTCACTGGGCGTGGACGGTCGCGGTGGCGATACCGGTCAAGCACTGCCGGCCGCCGAGGAGCGTCGCAACATCCTCGACCTGTTTCGACAATAGCCGGTGCCTGCGCGCGGCTCTTACGGCTGAAAGAGCAGGGGCTGGCCGGCCTGCTCGCTGGCACAGCGGCTCAATGTAGCGAAAAACTCGCTGCCGTCTTTGGTGTCGAGCCAACGCCCCTGATCCCATCGATAGTGAAACCCACCTGCGCGCGCGGCCAGCCACACCTCATGCAGCGGCTTTTGCAGATTCACGATGATCTGACTGCGGTTGGCGAAAGTCAGGGTGACCATGCCGCCGGTGCGCTGATTGTCGATGTCCGCGTCGCTGTGGTCGTTGATGTGGTCGCAAGCGGCTTCGACCGCCCGCAACAGGGCTTCGGCCTGGTCCAGGTATTGAAGGTCGCTCATTACAATCGGCCAATCATGAGAAAGTCTCTGAAGTTCGCGCGGATTCTAGGGGCTGATCGCCGCGCCAGCGGCCTGCTGGCCCTGATGCTGCTCGGCGCGTGTGGTCAAAAAGGGGCGCTTTACCTGCCGCCGCCTGCGCCCAAACCCATCGCGCCGACCACTGAGCCCAAACGGGCCACCCCCGCCACTCCCGTCACCCTACCCACCCGACCATGAACGCTCCTGATACCGATCGCCTGCTGCCGGGACATCCTTTCGTGCACCAAAGTGACGGACAGCTGCTTGTCGAGGGGGTGTCCATGCACGATCTGGCCCGCCAGCACGGCACGCCCCTGTTCGTTTACTCCAAAGCAGCCATGCTGGCCGCTCTGGCGGCCTATCAGCGCGGCTTTGCCGGACGGCGGGCGCAGATTTGCTATGCGATGAAGGCCAACTCCTCCCTGGGTGTGCTGCAGGTGTTTGCCCAGGCTGGCTGCGGCTTTGACATTGTTTCGGCCGGGGAACTCGAGCGGGTGCTGGCCGCTGGCGGCGAGGCCAGCAAGGTAATCTTCTCCGGCGTGGGCAAAACCGCCGCCGAAATGGCACGAGCGCTCGAAGCGGGTATCGGCTGCTTCAATGTGGAGAGTGAAGCCGAATTGCACCGCCTGTCCGAAGTGGCGAGCGTGCGGGGGCGACAGGCGCATGTGAGCATTCGGGTCAATCCCAACATCGACCCACAGACCCACCCCTACATTTCAACGGGGCTGAAAGACAACAAATTCGGCGTGGCCCATGAAGAGGCCGTGCGCGTCTATCGACTGGCGGCCAGTCTGCCTGGGCTGAAGGTGGTGGGCATCGACTGTCACATCGGCTCGCAAATCACCCAGGTCACGCCCTATCTTGATGCCATGGAGCGCATACTCGATCTGGTCGATGCCATTGAGGCGACCGGCATCGCCCTGCAGCACATCGACTTCGGCGGTGGCTTGGGCATCGACTATGCCGGCGACTCGCCGCCGGCAGCCGACGACTTGTGGCGCCAGTTGTTGGCGCGCATCGACGCTCGCGGACATGGCCAAAAACTGCTGATGATCGAGCCAGGCCGCTCGCTGGTGGGCAACGCCGGCATCTGCCTGACCGAGGTGCTCTACCTCAAGCCGGGCGAGCACAAGAGTTTTTGCATCGTCGACGCTGCCATGAACGATCTGCCTCGGCCGGCCATGTACCAGGCCTTCCACCAGATCGTCCCGGTACAGGCGAGCCGCAGCCATGAACCCGCAAGGCACTATGACGTGGTCGGCCCGGTCTGCGAAAGCGGCGACTGGATCGGCCGCGACCGTGCCTTGCAAGTGCAAGGTGGTGATGTCCTGGCCGTGCTGTCGGCGGGCGCCTACTGCATGAGCATGGCCAGCAACTACAACACCCGGGGTCGTGCCGCAGAGGTGCTGATCGATGGCCAGCAAGTCCACCTGATTCGCCAGCGCGAGAGCGCCGCTGACCAAATGCGGCATGAACGGCTGGTGCAGGGCTGATCACGCCCTAGTCTTACTGTGTTATAAATAAAGGCTTCACGACGACTTCCTGAAGTGAAAGGTGCGCCTCATGGACGAACTGCGCGAGTTTGATCGGTACATGGCCCACCTGAGCGAGGGCTTGGGGCATGC
>JAXITB010000024.1:0-14503 GCA_034680305.1 Polaromonas sp.
CAAGAGCAGGCGGCCAGGCCCGCGGGTTCAGACTTTGGCGTGGCCAAAGCGTTTTTCAATGTAGTTCTCGACGATGCCTTGAAACTCGCGGGCGATGCCCTCACCGCGCAAGGTCAGGCGTTTTTCGCCATCAATGAAGACGGGGGCGGCAGGGGCCTCGCCGGTGCCCGGCAGGCTGATGCCGATATCGGCATGCTTGCTTTCGCCGGGCCCATTGACGATGCAGCCCATGACGGCCACCTTGAGCTGCTCGACGCCCGGATACTGCTTGCGCCAAATCGGCATCTGCAGACGCAGGTAGTCGTCGATCTGCTTGGCCAGTTCCTGAAAGGTGGTGCTGGTGGTACGACCACAGCCGGGGCAGGCGGTGACACTGGGCACGAAGATGCGCAGACCCAAGGCCTGCAAAATCTCGGAGGCAATCACCACCTCCTGAGTGCGCGACTCGCCCGGCTGCGGCGTGAGCGAGACCCGAATGGTGTCGCCAATGCCTTCCTGCAGCAAGATGGCCAAGGCTGCGCTCGAAGCCACGGTGCCCTTGGTGCCCATGCCCGCCTCGGTCAGGCCCAGATGCAAGGCATGATCGGTGCGCCGAGCCAATTCGCGGTAAACGGAAATGAGGTCTTGCACGCCTGAAACTTTGCATGACAGCAAAATTTGCTCATGGGCCATGCCCAAAGCTTTGGCCCGCTCGGCCGACTGCAGCGCCGAAGTGATGAGGGCTTCGTACATGACCTGGCGGGCTTCCCAGGGCTGCGCACGGCGACTGTTGTCATCCATCATCTGCGCCAGCAACTCCTGATCGAGACTGCCCCAGTTCACGCCGATGCGCACCGGCTTGTCCCAGCGCATGGCCGCCTCGATCATCTGACTGAATTGCTTGTCGTGCTTGTCGCCCTTGCCGACATTGCCCGGATTGATGCGGTACTTCGACAAGGCCTCGGCACAAGCCGGGAATTCGCTGAGCAGGCGATGGCCGTTGTAGTGGAAATCACCCACCAGCGGTACATCGATGCCCATGCGGTCGAGCTGATCGCGGACATGCGGGACCGCAGCCGCGGCCTCCGGCGTGTTGACGGTGATGCGCACCACCTCGGAGCCGGCCTGAGCCAACTCCTTGCACTGAATGGCCGTGGCAATGACGTCCACCGTGTCGGTGTTGGTCATGGACTGCACACGCACCGGTGCATCACCACCCACGGTGACCACACGCGAGCCCCAGACGATGCGGGCCTGAGCCGATTTTCTCGGCCTGGGCCGGGCGGTTTCTACAGGATTGCCGTCAGACATCATTTCACCTCGAATCGAGCCACATTATTCTGCGCCAGCGGCCCCAGATCCAAAACCTGGCCGCGAACCTTGACCTCCACACCACCGACATTGCCGACCGCCACCCGCAGGACGGGTTCGCCAGAAATGGGCACCTGTTCGCCCGCGTTGAGCACCCGGCGCAGCATCACCGCGCCAGCGCCATCGACCACCTCAACCCAGGTTGAGCGGCGCGCGCTAAAAACCACCAGGGGATCGGCGCTGGGCGCTGTGGCCGGTGCAGGAACAGGGGCTGGTGGCGCCGGTGCGGCCTGCGGTGGCGGCCCGGATGACGGCACCGCTTCGCCTTGGGCAACCGGCGCCACCTGCTCCGTCACCATGGGCGCGGGCGCTGGGGCCTCATCACGCTGAAAAAACCCCAGGTCCGGCATGAAATAAACCAGCGCTGCCGCAAGCAACAGCACCGCACCGGCAATGAGCGCCGGACGCGACACCTGCGGCCAAGCGTCGGCAATGCTGCCATGAGAGGCGGGGCGAAAAGGCTGATTGAGCGAGCCCTCGACCACCAGCTCGAGCTGCCGGGCCTCTGGGAGCCTGGCCAAAACGACGGCCGCATCGAGCTTGAGGCAGCGGCAAACGCTGGCCGACAGCGCCCGGACGAAAACCGGGCCGGGCAATAAATCGTGGCGGTCGGCCTCCAAGGCCTCAAGACGCTTGACTGGGACCTTCAGGGCCACGGCCAGCGCAGCAAGGTGCATCCCGGCTCGCTCACGCCCCTGTCGCATCAGGGCGCCGGCGCTCTGGCCATCGCCCGGGGCACCCGCCTGAACTTGGTTTTCAATCATCCCAGGCACCTCTGTCGAATGCCACCGCCTGCGGCGAACGGCCGAATCGCTCACGCAACTGACCGCCAAGTTGCCTGAGCAAAGCCTCATTATCCAGCTTGCGAGCCAGCTTGGCCGCCTGCCACAGGGTCTGCGGGGAATCGGCCCCATGCTGAGCCGCTTGTGCCAAGCTTTGAAGTGCTTGTGCGGCTTGCCCGGCTCTGTCCTGACACATGGCCAAGGCCAGCCAAGTCCTGCCGGCTTGGGGATAGCCGGGCTGGGCCAGGGCCTGCCTGAGCAGGGTCTGCGCCCGGGTATGCCCTTGCGCCTGAGCAGGCATCGCCTGACACAGCAGCCAACCAAGGTTATGCGCCGCATCGGCATCATTAGGGGCCAAGGCCAATGCGCGCTCAAAACTGGCCTCAGCCCGAGTCGCATCGCCCATTCTGGTGTATGCCACACCCCTCAGGCTCCAACCGGCAGCCGATTCTGGATAGAGCGCCAGCGCCTGCTTGACCTCGTCGAGCGCCACCATCGGCTGGCCCTGCTCCAAGTAGGCTCTGGCCAACTCCAGCCGGAGGTCCGCACGACGCATGGCGTCCGAGCGATCCGACTCGGTCACCGCGTCGCTGAAACGGCCATCGCGGGGCTCGGGGGCGGCGCAGCCAGCCAAGACGCAGCTCAGCACCATGGCCCAAAGCAGAACCACTCTCACGCGTGCGCCCTGCTCATGAACGGGAGGCCTGGACCACAGGCACCCCGCCGATCATGCCCAGGCGCTGCTGACTCATGCGCTGCTGCACGTCGGTGCGGTCCTTGACATCACCGGCCAACTGGCCGCAGGCCGCATCGATGTCGTCGCCCCGGGTCTTACGCACGGTGGTGACGATGCCAGCGTCGACCAGAATCTGGGCAAAGGCCTGCACCTGCGCCGCCGGTGAGCGCTTCAGGCCCGACGCTTCAAAGGGGTTGAAGGGAATCAAATTGAACTTGGCCGACAGACCCTCATGACGGCGCATCAGCGCGACAAGCTCCCGCGCGTGCTCCGGCCGGTCATTGACCCCATCGAGCATGCAATACTCGAAGGTGATGAAGTCACGCGGCGCAAAACGTTGGTAGGCCGTGCAGGCCTGCAACAGTTCGTCGATGGGGTATTTGCGATTGAGCGGAACCAGGTGGTCGCGCAGGGTGTCGTTGGGCGCGTGCAGCGACACCGCCAGGGCCACCGGCAGATCCTGCGACAGACGCGCCATCATGGGCACCACGCCGGAAGTCGACACCGTGACCCGCCGGCGCGACAGCCCATAGGCGTGGTCATCGAGCATGACCCGCAGCGCCGGCACCAGGTGGGTGTAGTTTTGCAGCGGCTCACCCATACCCATCATGACCACGTTGGTGATCACCCGGTCCTGCCGCCCGAGTTCACGCCGGAGCGCGTGTTCGGCGTACCAGAGCTGGGCCAGAATCTCGCCCGTCTCCAGGTTGCGGCTGAACCCCTGGTGGCCGGTCGAGCAGAAACGGCAGCCGACGGCACAGCCAGCCTGAGACGACACACACAAGGTGCCGCGATCACTCTCAGGGATGAAGACGCTCTCGATGAGATTGCCATCGCCCACGTCAAATAACCACTTGACCGTGCCGTCGGTCGAACGCTGGGTCGACACCACCGGCAAGGCCTGAACCCGCGCCACCCCAGCCAGCTTTTCGCGCAGGGATTTGGCCAAATCGGTCATCTGGGCAAACTCGGCTGCGCCGCGCTGATGAATCCAGCGATACAGCTGAGTCGCACGAAAGCGCTTTTCGCCAAGCCCCTCGCAGAACTCAGCCAGCGCATCCAGATCAAAGCCGAGAAGGTTGGTGCTCATGGATTTCGGATCGATCGCCAAGGCGCTTAGGTTAGCGCCCAAGCGAAAAAATACAAGCGCTGCACCGTCCAAACAACAACGGGGCCCCGAGGCCCCGCTGCTGATCGGTTCAGCGCAGCTTAGCGCGAATAGACGTTCATGCCAGGGAAGAAGAAAGCCACTTCCTGGGCGGCCGTCTCGGGGGCGTCCGAGCCGTGCACTGCGTTGGCGTCGATGCTGTCGGCGAAATCGGCGCGAATGGTGCCCGCAGCCGCCTTCTTGGGGTCGGTGGCGCCCATCAGATCACGGTTCTTGAGGATGGCGTTTTCGCCCTCGAGCGCCTGGATCATGACGGGACCAGAGATCATGAAATCAACCAGGTCCTTGAAGAAAGGCCGGGCCTTGTGCACTGCGTAGAAGGCCTCGGCCTCCCCACGCGACAGGTGGGCCATCCTGGCCGCGACGATCTTCAGGCCAGCGGCTTCGAAACGGGCGTAAATCTGGCCGATGACGTTCTTGGCGACTGCGTCAGGCTTGATGATGGAGAGGGTGCGCTCGATGGCCATGAACTTTCCTTTTGGTTTTCTCGAAAAAATGGATGCTGCTTGGGCAAGCTCTGTAAAACCTTCTGGCGGGCCTGGGCGGGGCGTTCGCCTGGACCGCATAGCAGGCATTTGCGCCTCTGGCCTGTCCAGCATGTTGGGCTCAGGGCCCGCTCGAATCCGAGCGCATAGACGCCACAAAGGGCTTTACAGAGCTTGCTTGGCAAAGCCCTGCATTCTAAGGCTTCTTGATGAACACGGCCGCATGGCCCAGCCAGCCATCGGGATAAAGCCCCTGTCTTTAGCCGCGACCGCCGCCCTTGCGGCCGCCGCGCCCACCGCCTGGCCGGCCCTGGCGCTGACGGGTGAATGTGTCGGCACCGATGTAGCCAAACGAGGTTTTCATCGGGTCGGGTTGGCCGCCGCTGGCGCCACCACCGCCCTGACCGCCGGCGCCCCCGCCGGTCCGCCCCTGGCGCTTGCGACCACCGCCGGGCTGATTCATATTGAACCCTGGCTGAGGGCTCGAGGGCCGCGGGCCCGCGCCCCGCGCTCGCTTGCGCCGGTTTTTGCCTGCACCGCCGCCATCGATGCGCCCGGCCTCATGGCGCCCCGGTGGCGGCTGAAACTCATAGGGCCCAATCGGCTCCTCGTTCGATTCATCCTGATCGACTCGGGCATCAGCCTGCTCCAGGCCCGCCTCCAGTTCGGGCGGCGCCTCCCCGTCGGGCCAGTCAGCCGTCGCTGGCCCACTGGTTGGCGGACGTCGTGCAGGCCGGCCAGCCTGTACGGCAGACGATGATGCCGGCTTGGCCTGACGTTTGTCGCGCACCGCTGTCTGCTCGACCTGGCGCAAAGCCCGGGTGAGTTGGGCGATGTCGCGTTCGTCGAGCTCCACATAAGCGCCGCGCCGCAGACCGCGCGGCAGCATGAAAGCACCGTAGCGGATGCGAATGAGGCGGCTGACCGCATGGCCGACCGCTTCGAACATGCGCCGAACCTCCCGATTACGCCCCTCGCCGATGGTCACGCGGTACCAACAGTTGACGCCTTCACTGCTACCGGCTTCATCGATGGTGCCAAATTGGGCCTGGCCGTCTTCGAGGTTCACCCCGTCGAGCAGGCGCTGCTTCTCCTCGGCGCTGAGGGCGCCGAGCACGCGCACCGCGTACTCGCGCTCCAGCCCGAAGCGCGGATGCATCAGCTTGTTGGCCAATTCGCCTGAGCTGGTCAGCAGCAGCAGGCCCTCGGTGTTCAGGTCCAGGCGGCCAACCGACTGCCATTTGCCCTGCTGTAGGCGCGGCAATTTGCGAAAGACGGTCGGTCGGTTTTGAGGGTCATCATGGGTGACCACCTCGCCGGCCGGCTTGTGATAGGCAATCACCCGCGGGGGCGGCGGTGCGATGCGCAGACGCAGCGGCTTGCCGTTGACCTTGACCGCATCGCCAAACTGGATGCGCTGGCCAATGTGGGCCGGTTCGTTGTTGACCGAGATGCGACCTTCCAGAATCAGCTGCTCCATCTCCAGCCGCGAACCCAAACCAGCCTGGGCCAGCACCTTGTGCAGCTTGGGGCTTTCCGGCTGCGGGGCCAGTACCCGCTTGGGCATGTCGAGCGCAGGGTCGTCCTCATCGGCATCGAGCTGGCCGGTGACGACATCCTCGAACCGGTAGGCCGCACGCGCAGGCGCAGCGGCCGCACCGCGGCGCGCACGCTGCGCTGCCATGTCGGGCGATGCCTCGGATTTGCCGACGCCCGCCGCAGCCGCGCCTTCTCGCGGGCCCGAGCGCCTGCCACGGCGACGTCCTGCCCGGGGGCGCTGCCCCTGAGAATCGCCCGAGGGCTGAGCGGACTCGGCCGGCTGGGCAGTCGCTGCGCCCTCGGACGGGGCGCTGTCAGCCCCTGAAAGAGGTGGGTCTGCCGGTAGGTGTTCGTTGGATGACATAGGAATCAGGAGGCGGACGCCTCGCCGGTCTGGGACGATTCGTCCTTCACTTGCTCGTCAGGTGGCGCTTGCACCAGAGGCGCTGCAAGTGGGCCTTCGCTGGATTCGGGCGCTTGCTCTTCAGTGCCCAGTTCGCCGTTGTCGGTGAGGGCTGCACCGGCGTGTGGATCTGGCGCTTCGAGCAGCCCGACCGCCGCCGGCACAGGCGCCTGCGCCAGACCAAATTCGATCTGGTCGAGGGCGCCGGCATCGACCGGCCCGTCGCCCAGCATAGGCAGCTGATCGAGCGACTGCAGCCCCAGGTCATCGAGGAACTGCCGAGTGGTGGCGTACAAGGCCGGGCGACCCACGGTCTCGCGGTGACCAATGACCTCCACCCAGCCGCGGTCCTCCAGTTGCTTGAGCAGCACCGAATTGATGGTCACGCCCCGGATGTCTTCCATGTCACCCCGGGTCACCGGCTGACGATAGGCAATGATGGCCAGCGTCTCCAGCGTGGCCCGGGTGTACTTGGGCGGCTTTTCCGGGTGCAGGCGGTCGAGGTAAGGACGCATCTCGGGGCGACTCTGAAAGCGCCAGCCCGAGGCCACCTGCACCAATTCCACCCCGCGGCCGGCCCATTCGTCCTGCAACTGGGTCAGCAGGCGCTTGAGGGTGTCGGCGCCCACGGCGGCGTCGAGCAAGACCTCCATGTCACGCAAGGACAGGGTCTGCGGGGCACAAATGAGGGCCGTCTCGAGGACGCGCTTGGCATCCATCGTGTTCATGTGATCAATATCCGAGGTCGGAGAGCACCGAGACCTGAATCCGGGCCGAATCCTGAGCAGCGCGCAATGAAGTCAGACGCAGCCTCTGGGGACAGGGGCGCTGCAATCAGCCGAAACGGTATCGGGCGAAGAGGCTGCGGTGCTTCATTGTAGCGCAGGCCCATCGGCTGGTTCTGGGCCCAATTGCAGGGTGGACAGGGCCGCCGCCATATCGGCGGGCAAGTGGCTTTGCCAAGACATCAAGCGACCAGACACCGGGTGCTGCAAGGCCAGGCGCCAAGCATGCAGGGCCTGGCGCTGAAGACCGGCCAGCGGCCGGCCGCCATAGAGTTCATCGGCCAGCAAGGGGTGGCCCAAATGCAGCAGGTGGACTCGGATCTGGTGGGTGCGGCCGGTGTGCAACTGGCAGTGCACAAAACAGGCCTGCGACTGGCTGGCCAGCAGGCGCACGTCGGTGCGTGCGGTCTTGCCCGCCTGGCGGTCCAGGTCAACCACCGCCATGCGGGTGCGCTGGCGCGGATCGCGCCCGATGGCCTGATCAACCTGCACCGCAGCAGCGGCCAACCAGGGCTTGTGGGCCATGGCCAGGTATTCGCGCTTGACCTGGCGCTGGGCAATGGCGCTGACCAAGGCGTCCATGACCGACCGCGTTTTGGCCACGACCATCAGGCCGCTGGTGTCTTTGTCGAGCCGGTGCACAATGCCGGCCCGCGGCAGCAGTCGGGCCTCCTGATGGTGGGCCAGCAGGCCATTGAGCAAAGTCCCGCTCCAGTGACCCGGGGCGGGGTGAACCACCAGACCGGCCGGCTTGTCGATCACCAACAGGTGTTCGTCCTCATACGCCACGGACAAATTCATGGGCTGGCTTTGAAAAGCCTGGCTTTGAGGCGTCGGGCGCAGCTCGATGCCCAGAAGGTCACCAACGCGGACCTTGCTCGCCGCACGGGTGACAACCTGCGCATTGACCTGCACCGCACCGGCCTCGATCAATTGCTGCAAATAGTTGCGGGAGAATTCGGGGGCCAGGCAAGCCAGCGCCCGATCGAGCCGCTGGCCGTGCTGCTCAGCGGCTGCGCTGGCCTGGCGCCACTCGCTGAGCGCTTCGAGCGCCAGCTCGTCAGGCTCTTCGGCCCAAGACGCTTGTGCCGCGGCAGCGGGTTCTATAATTTCGGGGCTCTTTCTCAAGCCGATCCTCATTGGGTCAATCAAAAGGTCAACAGCATGGTGTTTGCAGGATTATCGACCGCGCGCATCGCCACTTTGGCCGCAGTGCTGGCAATGGCCGGCTGCGCCAGCGACCCCAAGGACCCGACGGTCGGGTGGAGCCCCAACAAAATCTACAGCGAAGCGCGCGACGAGGCCGCCAGCGGCGCTTACGACAAAGCCGTCTCCCTGTTTGAAAAGCTCGAGGGCCGCGCCGCTGGCACCCCGCTGGCCCAACAGGCGCAGCTGGAAAAAGCCCATGCCCACTACCGCGCCGGTGAGCCGGCACAGGCCACCGCCACGCTTGACCGCTTCATGCGCCTGCACCCCTCGAGCCCGGCCATGGACTACGCGCTTTACCTCAAAGGCCTGGTCAACTTTAATGACAACCTCGGTCTGCTGGGGCGACTGGCCCGCAAAGACCTGTCCGAGAGCGACCAGAAAGCGGCCAAAGAATCTTTTGAGTCCTTCAAAGAGTTGGCCAACCGCTACCCGGAATCCAAATACTCGGCCGACGCCAGGCAGCGCATGGGCTACATCGTCAACTCCTTGGCTCAATCGGAGGTCAATGTGGCGCGCTACTACCACTCGCGCGGTGCCCATGTGGCGGCCATCAATCGCGCCCAGACGGCCATCCAGGAGTTTCGCGATGTCCCGGCGGTCGAAGAGGCGATGTTCATCCTCTATCGGTCCTACGACGCGCTGGGCATGAACGACCTGCGAGACGACACCCTGCGGGTGATGCGCCGGACCTACCCCAACAGCGCCTATCTGGGTCAGGCGGGACCGGGTTCTAACAAGCGTGCTTGGTATCGCTTTTGGTGAGCGTATCGAGCCAGGCCAATAGCTCGTCCTGCGACTGCAAGCGGCGCATGGGCGGTAAAGCCTTGAGCAGGCGCGCACCGTAACCCATTTGAACCAACCGGGTGTCGCACACCACCAACGCGCCCCGGTCGGTTTCCCGGCGAATGAGTCGACCGGCTCCCTGCTTGAGCGCCACAGCCGCCTCGGGCAAAAAATAGTCGCTAAAGGGGCTGCGGCCCTGAGACTCCAAATGGCGTGCGCGCGCCTGGGCCAGCGGGTCATGGGGTGGCGGAAAGGGCAGTTTGTCGATCACCACCAATTGCAGTGCGTCGCCGGCCACATCAATGCCCTCCCAAAATGAGGCCGAACCCACCAGAACGCAGCCGCGCCCGGCATGCGTGCCCCGCCGAAAGCGCTCGATCAGTTCCCGCCGGGTCAGCTGCCCCTGCACCAAAATGTCTAACTCGCCCGTCGGCTCAAACCGGTCCTGAAGCACCTGCGCGATCTGTCGCAAGGCCTTGAGTGTGGTGGTCAGCACCATGGTGCGGCCACCCAAGCGCGCGGCCCAGTCGCCGGCCAGTTCGGCCACACGCAGTGGATGCGAGGCGTCGGAAGGCCGCGGCAATTGGATCGGCACATACAAGGCCGCCTGATTGGGGTAATCGAAAGGACTGCCAACCCGCAAGACCTTGGCACTGCTCAGGCCACAAGGCCCAGTGAACCAGGACAGTTGCTCGTCATCGCCCAAGGTGGCGGAGGTGAAGACCCAGGTTCGGGACTGCGGCTCGGGGCCCAGCAGGCGGGCACCGACGGCCTGGGCAATGTCCAGCGGCGACTCCACCAGCCGCGCCTGCTGCCCCACTTCGACCCATCGCACCAGCTCCGCTGCACCCGGCGCAAGAAAATGCGCCAATTGAGAGGCAAACAGCAGCGCTCTCTCCCGCAGCCGCACGAAATCGGGTGCGATTTCGCTGACCGTATCAAGCGCCTCGGCCGCCGATTCGCAGGCCCGCTGCAGATCCGTCAGGGCCCGGCTCCAATCAGACGGATCGAGCCCCTCGGGTGTCTGCCCCTGCCAAGGCAGGCGGGCACCCGAAGCCTGCTTGCCGATCACCAGTCTGAGCTCGCGCGTGGCCTGTTCAAGCCGGCTGGCCAGACCATGCCAATCGGCCAGCCCCCTGGCCAACTGCAAGCCAGCGGCCAGCAGGTCACGCACCAGGTCGAGCAACTGGGCGGTACCCAGATTACTGCCCAAGAATTGAATGCCGGTTTCATTGAGTTGATGCGCTTCGTCGAAGATCACCACTCGCACCGAGGGCAAGAGCTCGGCCATGCCCGACTCACGCACGGCCAGGTCGGCAAAAAACAGGTGGTGGTTGATCACCACCACGTCGGCGGCCATGGCCTCACGCCGCGCGTGATTGACATGGCAAGTCTTGAAGCTCGGGCAGGTCGAGCCCAGACAGTTCTCCCGCGTCGACGTGATCAGCGGCAGAACCGGCGAGCGCTCATCGAGATCGGGCAATTCGGCCAGATCGCCGGTCTGGGTGGCCTGGGCCCATTGCTCGACCCGAGCCAGCAAACGGGCCGCCTCGCGACCGCCTTCGAGATAGGGAGCCTGCTGCATGCGGTGCAGACAAAGGTAACTGGCGCGCCCCTTGAGCAGGGCCATGCTCACCGGCAGCCCGAGGGCGTCAACCAGCCTGGGCAGATCACGGCCATACAGTTGATCTTGCAAGGTTTTGGTGGCCGTCGAGAGCAAGACCCGCTCGCCACTGAGCAGGGCCGGCACCAAATAGGAAAAAGTCTTGCCGACCCCAGTGCTGGCCTCCACCACCAGCGCCCCGCCCTGCACCATGACATCGGCCACCGCCAAGGCCATGTCGATCTGGCCCTGGCGCGGGGCGAACTGCTCAGCCGCACGAGACAGCACCCCGCCCGGCTCAAAGGCCGCAAGAACCTGTTGCTGCAGCGACATGGTCAGCGCACCGGCTTTTCAGCCTGAGGAGCGGCGGCGGGCGCAGGCGGCGCTGCGTCCATGCGCTCGCGCAGGCGTTGCTCGGCGGCCGCCTCACGCTGCTGCTGCCTGAGCGCACGCTCGGCTGCCTGCGCCTGCCTGGCGGCCTCGCCCGACTGCGTCTCGGGCAGTTCGGAGGGCAGCCGATCCGCCTGAGCCATGCGCTGCGCTTGTGCCGCCTGCTTGTCCTGCACCCGCTGGCGGGCCTGCTCCCCGCTCTGCTTGCGCCGGGCCTGCTCGATCGCCTGCTGCTGCTGTTGCAAAGGCTTGAGGGCCTGTCGGTAGCGATCCTGCGCCTGGCTGAGGCAGGCATTGACCCAAAAGCCTTGCCGACACGCTCGTTCCTCGTGCAGCAAGGTCGACTTGAGCGCCTCGCGCTCGCGATCGATGCGCTGGCGTGTCACATCGGCTTGCTCGCTGGCCACTGGTGCCGGCGGCTGAGCCGCCACGGGCTGCACCAGCGCCTGCCCGTGAGCCGACACCTGCGTCAGGCACAGGATCAAGGAGCAGGTGAGGCCGGCTGTCAATGACTTCACGTCAGACCCGTATCGACCATCCGGCGCTCAAGGGCCATGAATTCGGCCGATTGCATTTCATGCAAGCGGGAGGCCGTGCGCGGAAATTCGTGGGCCAGCGGACCCTCGGTATACAACTCCTCCGGCTCGGTGGCGGCCGACATGATCAGCTTGACGCGCCTGTCGTACAGCACATCAATCAACCAGGTAAAACGCCGGGCCTCCGAAGCCATGCGCACCGGCATGTGCGGCACATCAGACAAGAGCACGGTGTGAAACTGGTTGGCGATTTCCAGGTAGTCGTTGTGGGATCGGGGGCCGCCGCAAAGCTGGCGAAAGTCAAACCAGACCACCCCACCGGCCCGGCGGCGGGCGCGGATTTCGCGGGCCTCGATCATCATCACCGGGTCTTCGTCCTGCCGCTCGGCCAGTCGCTCAAAAGCGACCGTCATCTGGGCGTCAGCGTCGGGGCCGAGGGGGCAGTGATAGAGCTTGAGCTGCTCGAGCGTTCGGCGTCGGTAGTCGGTTCCGTTGTCCACATTGACCACCTCTAGGCGCTCGTTGAGCATGGCGATGGCGGGCAAAAGCCGATCACGGTGCAAGCCGCCCGGATACAGGCCGTCGGGCGAGAAGTTGGAGGTGGTGACAAATCCCACGCCGTTGTCAAACAAGGCGGCCAGCAGGCGATGCAGGATCATGGCATCGGTGATGTCGGCCACATGAAACTCGTCGAAGCAGATCAGCTTGTAGCGCTGCGCCACCCGTTTGCCCAATTCGTCCAGCGGGTTGACCGTACCTTGCAACTCACGCAACTGCCGGTGTACCTCGCGCATGAATTCATGAAAGTGCAGTCGGGTCTTGCGCTGAATCGGAACCGCATTGAAAAAGCAGTCCATCAAAAAGCTCTTGCCGCGCCCCACCCCGCCGTACATGTACACGCCGCGCGGAATCTCGGGGTGGCTGATCAGCTTCTTGAACGCGTTGGATCGCTTAGCCTTGTAGGCTGCCCACTGGGCCGCGCAGCGCTCCAGGGCGGCCACAGCGCGCAGTTGGGCCGGGTCGCTGTGGTAGCCACGGGCCCGGAGTTCAGCTTCGTAAGCGGCGGTGACAGACATGGTGATTCAGACTCGAAAACAGACAAGCCCGGGGCTGGCCCGGGCTTGCGACTTTAACCCCAAAGCGCACTGCGCCCGGGGCCGAGGGCTTTCAGAAATTGAGCGTGCGCTTGTCCACGGCCAGCGCCGCTTCTTTGGTGGCCTCGCTCAAGGAGGGGTGAGCATGGCAGATGCGGGCAATGTCTTCGCTCGAAGCACGGAATTCCATCGCCACCACCGCCTCGGCAATCAGTTCGCTGGCCATGGGCCCGACGATGTGCACACCCAGAATTTCGTCGGTCTTGGCATCGGCCAAGAACTTGACCATGCCGGTGGTGTCGCCCAGGGCACGCGCGCGGCCGTTGGCCAGGAATGGAAAGGTGCCAGCCTTGTAGGCCACACCCTGCTCTTTGAGTTGCTGCTCGGTGCGCCCCACCCAGGCGATCTCTGGGCTGGTGTAAATGACCCAGGGAATGGTGTTGAAGTTCACATGCCCGTGCTGTCCCGCGATGCGCTCGGCCACGGCCACGCCTTCTTCTTCGGCCTTGTGAGCCAACATCGGGCCACGCACCACATCGCCCACCGCCCACACGCCGGGCAAATTGGTGCGGCAGTCGCCGTCCACCACAATGGCGCCGCGCTCGTCGAGTTGCAGTCCCACCGCCTCGGCCTGTAGGCCGATGGTGTTGGGGGTGCGACCGATCGAGACGATCAGCTTGTCGGCCTCCAGCGTCAGGGCCTCCCCCTTGGCGTTGGTGTAGGCCACCGACACGCCCTTCTTGCTGGACTTGATCTCGCCGACCTTGACGCCGAGTTCGATCTTCAGGCCCTGCTTGTCGAAAGCTTTTTTGGCCTCCTTGGCGATCTGCTCATCGACCGCCCCCAGGAAAGTGGGCAAGCCTTCCAAGATGGTGACCTCGGCGCCCAGACGGCGCCAGACCGAGCCCATCTCCAGGCCGATCACCCCGGAGCCGATGAGCACGAGTTTCTTGGGCACAGCGCCGATTCGCAGTGCGCCGTCATTGGACAGGACCTGCTGCTCGTCAAACGGCACGCCCGGCAGGGCGCGGGCGTTCGAGCCGGTGGCCACCACCACCTGCTTGCCCACGAGGGTTTGCTCATTCGCACCCTTGACAGCGATCTCCCAGCCGCCTTCGGCCTGACGGACAAAAGAGCCACGCCCGTGGAAAAAGCTCACCTTGTTCTTCTTGAACAGGTAAAGGATGCCATCGTTGTTTTGTTTGACCACCTGGTCCTTGCGGGCGACCACCTTGGCCACATCGATCTTGACGTCTTTGACCATGACGCCATGGTCGGCAAAGTGATGATTGGCCTGCTCAAAGTGCTCGGACGACTGCAGCAAAGCCTTGGACGGAATGCAGCCCACGTTGGTGCAGGTGCCGCCAGGCGCCGGGCCGCCGGCGGCGTTTTTCCACTCATCGATACAGGCCACGCGCATGCCCAGTTGGGCGGCACGAATGGCAGCGATGTAGCCACCAGGGCCACCGCCAATGACGATGACATCGAATTGTTCAGACATAGGATTCCTTCCAGTTCCACAGAGCACGCGCCTTGAAGACCAGGCGCGCCGGGCATTGGCCCGGGCCGGGAAGCCACCGCAGTGGCCTCCGAACACTTAGCCGATCAGATATCGAAGAGCAGTCGCGCCGGATCTTCCA